>JAUXCH010000250.1 GCA_030618975.1 Planctomycetia bacterium | reverse complement strand
GGTACTCCGCCGCCCTCGACGCGCTGCGCCGCGTCGAGGCCCCCGCGCTTGCACCGTGGCTGGTCGAACGCCTCCTGTCGCCGGACCGCAAGGAGCACCATCGGACCTCCGCCGCGCTGACCGTCCTCGGCGGCATCCACGGGTTGCGGGGCCGCCAGCGCCACGCCGCCGTGAAGGGAATTCTCACCCGCCTCGCGCCGCTGCTGGGGAAGTCGGGCGGCGACCCCATCACCCGGGATCTGCAAGTCGACGCACTGGTCGCGGTGCACCGCCTCGCCGCGCCGCACGCCAACGACTTCCCGGAGCTGCGCGCCGCCACGATGCACGCCGCCACGATGCGCACCATGGCGCGCTCCGTGCAGTCGTGGTGGCGCAGGCACCGGTCACGGAGCAATCCGGCCTGGTCCGACTGAAGCGCCACTGCGGGCCTCGGGTCGCACCTATCCGCAACGCGACAGGCTGGATGGCTGCCCTGGGCGCGCAGGGAACTCGCGGTCCGTGGAGGGAGCGCTCCGGTCGAGTCACGGGGACCTCGACGTTCCGACCGGGGATGGACAAGGATCCGCCCGGATGATTGACTCGGAAGCATGGCAAGACGACGCACCTCGTGCCGGATCCTGGGTCTGGGAATCGGCTTGGCGACCCTCTTCGTCGGTTTGCCCACCGCTGCCCACGCGGAGGGCACGGTGGCGTCAGCGGCGCACGCGGTGCCGCTCGCAAGGCGGACGTGGTCTACGGCGTCGGTTGCGCTTCCGGCGACTCCGCCGGCCGGGACCTTCGCTCGCACGGGCCTCCGCGCTCCGCCCGCGGAAGCCTGGGTTCCGGTCCGGTTGGAGTCCGACCTCGGGGCGGGTCCGTACGCAGCGCCTTCGACGCACATGGCAGGCTTCAAGGACGGCGGCCGAACGGTAGCCCACGCCAAGGAACCTCACGACCACTTCCACGTAACCGCGCTGCGCCTCTGGTTCTACCGGGAGTTCCTGCCGAAGAGCAACGACGCGGACGCTCTTGGGATCGAGCTGAACACCGCCTGGGGTGCCGGGTGCCTCGACTTCGCGAACATCCTCTACACCGAAGTCGTTGACTACCCGCGCGCCGTCCCCGGCATGCCCGTCGGCAACGAATTCCCCGGGCTCGGAGAGGCGACCGGCGTCACCGACGTGCTGTCGGCGCTGCTCATCTCGCCGAAGCGCAAGCACCACGGCCCCCACCATTTCGCCGCAGGCGTCGCCGTCCAGCTCCCGACCGCCACCGATGACACGATCGGCAGCGGGAAGTGGTCCGCGGGACCCGCCGTGGAGTACGAGTATCACAAGGGCCGGCTCTTTGCGGCCTTCGTGGCCCTTCAGCTCTGGTCGTTCGCGGGTGACTCGGATCGCAAGAACGTCAACATGCTGATGATCAAGCCCATGGTCACCTACGACCTGGGCCGCTGCTGGAAGGCCGTCTACATGCCGTACGGCATCAGCGTGTACTGGGAAAAGCCGAAGAGCGACATGATCTATCTCCCGGTCGGCGGAGGCATCCAACGCGACTTCCGGATCGGCAGGCAGGAGATGGCCGTCTCGCTCCAGCTCTTCCAGTACGTCCTCCGCCCCTCCAAGGGTGCGGAGTACGACATGCGCCTGATGGTGGAGTTCGACTTCTAGCGCGCCCCCTCCTCCCGGCCGCGTCCGGGGATGCAGCGCTTGCCGGCGCCGCCGCGGGCAACACGGCCGACAGGCCCGGCCCTGCGCTGACGCCTCCCGTGTCGTCCCTACGGGTCCGCGGGGCAACGGCGTTACCCGGTGATGACCTCGCCGACGCAGAAGCGACACGTCTCGGGCTCGGACCGCAGAGGCCAGGGAAAGGCGGAGTCCGGTGCGGTGCCTGTCCGCTTCGCGACACCGTCCTCGGGCATCCTGCGTCTACTTCGAGAACGTCGAAGCGTTGCCGAGGGGGACTCCCCGAACCGGGTGCGATAGTCGACACTGAACCGCCCCAGATGGCGGAATCCGAGATCGAAGGCCACCTGTGTGACCGTTGGGGCGCCGCCGAGGCGCAGCCGGGCGCGCGCCCGGCGCATCCGCAGGCGACGTAGGAACCCGCGGGGCGCGTAGCCTCGGTGGCGCTCGAATGCGCGCTGCAGGCTCCGAAGCGAGATGCCGTGGGCCCTCGCGACCGCAGTCATGGTGATCGGTTCCGCGGCGTGCGCCTCCATCCACGCTTCGGCGTCACCAACCACCGAGGCGGTCGCCGTCGTGGGGCGGTGTCGCAGGGTCCTCTCACTCGAGTGGGGCTGGCCCTGCAGCAAGCACAGGATCAGGGCCTCTTCGAGACGGGCCAGTGCCGAGCTCGTGGCCAGCGCGGACGCCGGCCGGGACACCTCGTCGATGAGGAAGCGCGTCAAGCGGACGATGGAGGCGCCAGGTTCGACGTCGAGCCGCAGTGTCGGTTCGAACGAGATGTGTCGGTCCGTCGGCTCCCCGGTGAGATCCGTCCACGTGCCTGCGACGGCCGACGCGTCGATCTCCAGGGTGATCTCCTCGAAACCGTCGAGGCCCTGCATCGTCGTCTCGCAGCCCGGAGAAAGCAGCAGCGCTGCCTTCTCCGGCGCCACCGTCACCGCACGAGCCCCATGCCTCGCCTCGGCGACGCCGCGGAGAGGGATCTGCAGGAAGTAGTGGCTCTCGAGCGGCGGTGCCTCGACGCGCAGCCGTCCCTCGTGATCGAGCACCGCGTGCGTGAGGGCAACGCGGGAGAGGGGGTGGTGGTGGAGCTGGAACCGCAGGCGCGGAGCCCGCCCGAAAAGATCGACCGAGACTGGATGCTGCGCGGCCCCCACGACCGTGCGTATCTCATCGAGATCGCTGCTCCGGAAGCCTCCGTGGAGACGGAACGGCCTCGACGTGCGCGGGGCGCTGGGTGTACGAGCGGACATGCGGAGGGGATTGTACGCAGCGGGAGTTGGTGCGCCCGAAACGGCTTCCGAGGCCGCCGATCCGGTCACCGCGGACGCTGCCAGCGGATTCGCGCGAGGCGCGAGGTCGCTCTCCAGCACGAAGCGGCAGTCGTGCTCCGGTCCCGTGGAGGGCCGGATCGAGGGAGGGAGCCAGTGAACATCCACTCCGCATCCCGGGCGGGACGGCACTGCGTCGGGGAACACACTGGATCGGCGCCCCGGCCGTGAGCCCCTCCGTGGACCTCGACCTCGGATGGAGCCGCCCCGTTGTCCGGTTTGCGACAGCTCACCGGGGCGGACAGGAACCTGCGGGACCCACGTAGGAGGCGTCCACTCGCTCGGCGTCACGATGCGGATGGCAACGGCCGGGGCCCATGCGTGAGGATCGACGCGACACCGCGGTACGATCCCCTTCTCGCTGGTCGAGACGAGGTACGACGAGGGATGGACGGCACGGCACGGCTCTCCCGATGCAACGCTCGCTGGATGGTCTGTCTCGGGATCGCCGTCGCCCTCCTCGGATGCAGATGCCCACGACTGCAGACCGCGCCGGACGAGGGTACGCTCACCGGCATGCCTGCGCCCTGGACGGGTGCGGTGCCCCTTCCACGGCGCTCGGTGCACTCGGACGGAGGTCCGACCCTCCCGTCTGCGACCGCCGACGCGTTCCTCCGGACGGGTCTGTCCCGTGGGGGTCGAGGCGTGGGCGTCGCTTCTCGACACACGCCTGCCGCGCGAGCCGACGCGGCGGGGCCGAACCTCCTCGTCCTGCCCATGGAGTTCGAAGGCGACAACGGGGCCGCCAACGGCAACGCCAACCTGCTCCGCCTGCTGCCTGCGTACGAGTGGCCGCGCAGGACTCACTGGCGCATTCAGCACATGGATCTCATCACCCTGGCCGACGCACCCGGAGGCCTCGCGGGGACGCCGGGCAATCCGGAGCCGATCGCCGGTCCCCGCGCGATCGGACTCTCCGACATCACGCACCTGAGCTTCTTCGCGCCCACGCCGTCAGGCAGCCTCCTCTGGGGCGCCGGCGCCGCGCTCGGCATCCCCACGGCAACGGACGATGTCCTCGGAAGCGGGAAGTGGTCGGCCGGACCGGCGCTGAGGCTCACCTACCGCAAGGCCCCGTGGAACCTCGGTTTCGTGGCGGCCCAGCGCCGGTCCTTCGCGGGCGACTCCCACCGAGCCGACACCGATCAGCTCCTGGTGCGAGGCGCCTTCCGCCGACAGCTCGGAGAGCACTGGTATCTCGTTTCTGCGCCGATCATCACCGCCAACTGGAACGCATCTTCCGGCGACCGCTGGCTCGTTCCCCTGGGTGGCGGCCTCGGACGCAAGTTCGAGCTCGCGGGCACGCAGTGGGCCGCCTCGGTTCAGGGCTACACCAACGTCGTTCGCCCCACCGGGGCCCCGACGTGGACCATCCGACTGACCTTGACCACCTTCATCTCGCTCGATCCCTGACGCACCGCGTCTCGGCGGGCCCGGCCACCGGGCGGCGACCAGACGTGCTCGTCAGCCGGAACTTGGGGAGGCCGAAGCCCAGGGCCTCGTCGACGCGTCCCCCCGAAGGCAACTCCGGTGCGTCCGGGAGCGCGCCCTCGATCGACTCCCCACCGAGGCGGAGCTCGGATCCGACGTTCGCGGCGCGAAGCTCCATCGGGTACGCGGCCAGGACCTGCGCATCGTCCGCCGGTCCGGAGGCCGGAGTCTTCGGACGCGAGATCTGGACGGTCGTCACGACAGCGACGGTCATGGCCCGCAGTGACCCGCCCGAACCCCGCCGCGTGCCACCAGAGGGCGATGCCGGCGCCAGACCGGCGCACCGAACCGTAGAAGGAAGCGGACGGGAGAAAGGAGATCGGGAAGGAGACTCCGATGAGGAAAGTGCTCACCGACGAGAACGAGGGAGTCTTCCGCCGACGCTCGGACAGGGCCCGTCCACCCCTGTTGCCTGCCGTCTGGGCCCTGGCTGGGTGCATGCGGAGCGCGGTCTGGACGTCGTCGATGGCCCGCGCGGGCAGGGTCCTGTCCGCGACCTCGGTGACGGCTTGCACTGTCGCGCGGCCTGCATCCAAGGAGCACCCAGGGACGCCGAACGCCGCCCAAGCCACGAGATGCTCGGCTCGTTACGTTCTCGACGTAGGTTCCGGACGGGCAGGGAGACATCAGGCCATGCGGCAGACACCGCTTCGACTCATCTCGACCCTCCTGGTCGTCCTTCTGCTCGTCGGATGCTCCAGCACGCCGCGGAAGCCCCAAGCCGCCGACGATCCCCTGGTCCAGCCGTCCCCCTCCCTCGACGACGGCATGGAGCGCTTCCACGAGCTGAACATCGGACAGCGGATCGATGGCCTTGCCATGTCGGGTGGAGGGCAGAACGGCGCCTACGGCGTCGGCTTCGTCCAGGGCTGGCGCGAGGTCGGGATCCCCCGCTTCAGCTTCGTGACGGGCGTCAGCACCGGGGCCCTCGTCGCCTCACATGTCTTCCTGGACTCCGCCGAGGCGGATGAAGTGATGGCCCGCTTCTACACTCACGTGAAGCGCCGCGACATCCTCTGCGATCGCAACTTCCTCGTCGGGCTCACATCCGACTCCTTCATGAGCATGGAGCCTCTGGAGCGGCTCCTCGAGACCGTCGTCACGAACAAGGTGATCGACGACGTCGCCGTCGCATCCGAGGGGGGTAAGCGCCTGCTCCTCATCGGGACGGTGAACCTGGACACGGGTGGATTCCACATCTGGGACATGGGCGCGATGGCGAGAGCCCGCCAGTACGTGAAGTACCGGGCCGTTCTCCGCGCTTCGGCCGGACCGCCGGTGGCTGTTCCTCCGGTCCCCCTCGACGGAGGCTTGCACTGTGATGGTGGCACCGCCAGCTCGGTCTTCGTACCCTTCTCGAAGGACGCTCTCACGGAGCAACGGCGCGCGCGCGTCCGGGCCCTGGCCGCCAAGCGAGGGCAGCCACCCTTGATTCCCGGAACGCTCTACGTCCTGGTCAACGGCCTGCGTCAGCCGGACACGATCGTCATGAAGCAGGACGTGCTGGACATCGCCGAGCGCGCGCTCAGCGTTCAGGGCTACAGCATGCGCCTCGGCAACTTCTGGTACATCTACGAGCGTGTCAAGGAGCTCGAGGGGCAGTTCCGTCTGCGCTTCCTTCCCGACTCGCTCAAGGAGGAAGCGAAGGACTTCCTCGCCTTCGATCAGAAGAAGATGCAGCGCATTTTCGACCAGGGCGTGCTGGACGGCCGGAACCCGAACATCTGGGTGAAGGAGCCACCGTCCCTGAAGCCGGATCGTTAGTTTCGTGTCGTACGCCACGAGCTTCGTTGCATGGGCATGTGCGACGCACTGGACCAGGGCACCCAGGAGGTCCTTTCGTCGTTCTTGCGTGGAAGGCCACGGGTAGCCTCTTCGCGCCTGCGCCAGCTCGGCGGCTACGCACGCGGCCTACTGCCCCGTCCCGGCGACCATGGGCCTCCTCATGGGCCTTCCGCACCCCATCCAGCGCGTCGATCGACGGCGGTCGTGTTCTGGGGGGGGCCCCATTCGACTCACTTCGCCGTTCGACCCACTCGACCCGTTCGACTCGCTGCGCTCACTCAGGGCCGCGGACGTGGCTCCTCTTTCGACGGGACGGCGAGGCCCTCCAGTCCAGTGCCGTGCCCGTCGACCTCGTCCATGCCCCATGCCGGCTCTACCGTATGCATGTCCGGGTCGGCGAGGACCGGCGCCAGTAGCGGGTGCGCACGCGTCACTCCCGTGTCCAGGAGATAAACGTGAGGGACGTCGCGCCCCCACTCGGACCACCGTGTCGAGAAGTCGAACGGAACGTGCAGAAGGTCGTGACATGTAGCACTGGTAGGTCTAGGTGAAGAGGCTCCGAAGACGGAACCGTCCGGGTCAGCGGGTGGCCGCGAGCCCACTCACCTGGTCGTGGGTCGGGCCTACGGCCGTGCCGACTCCGGTGGCGGTGTCGATGGTGAGGAGTCGGCCGTCCGGGGCGGCGCTGCCGTAGAGCACGTTCGTCGTGGCATCGAAGGCCAAGCCATGTACCCAGGTGAAGCCGAGGCTGCCGACGAGCGTGGCCGCGCCGGTCGTGGTGTCGATGGTGAGGAGGCTGCCGGGCGACCAGTTCGCACCGTAGAGGGTGTTCGTGAGTGGGTCGAATGCCAGCCCCAACACG
>JAUXCH010000520.1 GCA_030618975.1 Planctomycetia bacterium | reverse complement strand
TCCACGCCGGCGCGCGCTCGCGAAACACCCGTTTCGACTTGCCCTCCTTCACCCTGCTGGCGGCCACGACGGAGGACGGCGACCTGCCCGCGGCGCTTCGCAACCGGTTCGGCATCCGGGAGGATCTGGGCTACTACGGACCGGAGGACCTCGCAGCGCTCGTGCTCGCCGAGGCTCTCTCGCAGCGTTTCGCCCTGACGCCCGACGCGGCGGGCAGGGTGGCGACGTTCGCACGCGGAACGCCGCGTGAGGCGCTGCGCCTCCTGGAACGCGTGCTGGACGAGGTGGCCGGCCGCGGCTGCGCGGGCGTCGATCCGGAAGGCGTCGGTCCGCAGGGCGCCGATCGGGGAGGCATCGATCCGGAAGGCGTCGATCGGACCGCGGTCGACGGCGCGCTCGAGCGGTTGGGCTACGACGCCGAAGGGCTCCTGCCCGCCGAGCAGCGCTACCTGGCCCTGCTGCGTCGCAGCCCGGTGGCCATCCCGCTGGTCCGGCTCGCGCGCATGCTCGGAACGAGCGTCGGCACCCTGACCCGCTACGTCGAGCCCTTCCTCTTCCGCGAAGGGTTGGTGCGAACGACGGCGCGCGGCCGCGTGGCGGTCCTGCGCCCCCGCCTGCTCGAGGCGTAGGGGGCGGCGAACGTTCGCCGCCCCCCCACCCCGAGGGTGTAGCCAGCTCGAGAGGGAGTCTCCTTCACGGGCAAAAGCGCACGCGGCGGGGCCGACGACGGCGAGGCCGAGGACTACTCGGTTCGCCAGCCGGACGCGAGCTTCGCCCGCATCTTCCTCGGCACCTCGCGGAGATCGGCGGCGGGGTGGAGACCCATCCGCTCTGCCGCCGCCTCGAGCAGCTCCACGTTCTCCTGCGTGAGGAGGGCCGGCGTGGTGAGGAACGACCGCCAGGCCGCGACGTTCGTCTTGCGCAGACTCCCGGACACGAGGTCGTCGGGGCCCAGCGCGGCCACCACTTCGATGGGTGCCGCGAAGATCGAGCCGAGGGCCGAGACGTCCGCACCCTGTCGATCGAGGTGGTTGACGGCCGAGAGCGCCGCGACCCGGTGCTCCCGCGTCGAGAGTGACCGGAAGAGTTCCTCGACCTCGCCGGCGCGATCCGGCCAGCCCGCAGTCGCCGCGAGAAGCAGCAGATGCCCGAGGCTCATCTGGGGCGGCGTGTCCCCGGTGCGCAGGGCTCGATCCAGCAGCTCGCGGAGCACCTCCCAGCCCTCCGCGTCGTGGTGCTCGACGAACGCGGTGAGAATGTCGCGGTCCTTCCCCCACGCGTTGCCCTCGAGCAGGCGGCCCCGTACGAACGCCATCGCCGCAGGATCCTGGACGCGGCCGAGGGCGCCGAGAGCACGGTCACGGATCTGCCCCGACTCCTTGCGGGCGAGGAGCCAGTGGACGTCCTCCAGGTCTCCGTGCTGCGCGACGAAGTCCATCCAACCTTCG
Source organism: Planctomycetia bacterium (assembly GCA_030618975.1). Taxonomy (GTDB): domain Bacteria; phylum Planctomycetota; class PLA2; order PLA2; family JAEUHO01; genus JAUXCH01. The sequence continues at coordinate 2,938 of JAUXCH010000520.1, read as the reverse complement.
GCTGCGACCCAGGAGTCCATGCCGTCGCGCACGTTCTTCTCGAAGCGCCGGCGCGCCGCGGCGGCAATGCCCGCTTGCTCGCTTCGCTCGAGGGCGGGACGCACCGCGTAGGCCAGGTTCTGAGGGTGCGGAAACGAGATGCCCTCATCGCCGACGATCTCGATGAGGACGTCGTCGGCCCGCGAGGTGCCCGCGCGGCCGAGCGCCGTGATCACTCCGAGGAACAGCCGGAGATCCCCGTCCTCGCGGGACTGACGGAGTCGCGCCTCGAAGGCGACCACGGCCTCGTCGGGAAACGGAGACTCCGCCTCGTCGGCCCGCTTGCAGAGCTCGGCCCACGTACCGCGGGCGAACACCTCGGCCAGCGCAGGCTCTGCCCCCGCCTCCGGGGGCTCGGGATGCGCCGTCTCAGGACCCGCCGTCTGGCCGACGAGGGTCGCATCGTCGGACGCGGTCGCGGCGGGGCGCGCGATCGTCTCGGGCGCCGGGTCGCCTGCGTCCCGCGACGGCAGACCGAACACCACCCACCCCAGAGCAAACCCCAGCACGAGGCCGCCGAGCAGGGACCTGGCGTTCACGTGCCTAGCGTTCACGGAGTTCCTCCAACTCTGGAGAACGCCGTGAGGATAGCAGCGTCGCTCGCGTCGCAGTCGACGCGCGGCGCGCTGGAACAGCCTGGATCTCGACCCTGAAGGAAGCGCTTGCCCGCAATCGGGTCGTGGCGTTCGTGCGGGGGAACCACCGGTACCTTCGTTGTCGACACCGCCGGCGAACCGTCCGCACTGGGGCGCATGCGGACCAAGGTGCCGACCGTACCGGCGAAGGCTCTCGCACGAGCCCCCCGCACGTGCCGGGCGGCGAGGGCAAGACCCTCGAGTTCAAGCGCGATCTCTCATCGGCATCCGGGGTCCTGTGGGCGGTCTCGGCCTTCGCGAACGCTGCAGGTGGCGCGTGGACGGAGACCCTCGAAGTCCGAAAAATCGGGTCGGGTGTGGATTTCGGGTGTGGATTTCGCGTTAGCGGTTGCGGTGGCGGCGGCGGGCTCGTTCCAGGACGCTCGCGATGTCGTCAATCTTGTCTTTCTTGTCTGTCTTGCCTCTCTTGCCTGTCTTGCCTTTATTGGCTGTCTCGTCTCCCTTGGACGCCGGCCTCGGCTGCGCGTTGCTCTCCGGTTCCTCGCCGGGTTCGACGTCCGGCTCGGCGCGGGGCTTCGGCCATCGCCTCGCCCACCTCGGGCGCGGGAGCCTGCGCCACGCGCGGCCGACCGTCGACGTCGCGGCGGCGAAGGGCACCGTCGGGCGGAGGCGCCGCACGGCGATCTCCAGCAGCAGCAGGACGACGGACGCCAGCACCAGCCACGGTACGAGCGACGTCGCGCCGCGACTCGAGCGGGGCCCCTCCCACAGCGCACCCGCCGGCGGGTCGATCCGACCCCCCGCGATCCTCACGACGCGCCTCAGCGTCTCCTCCCCGTAGGCCGGATCCGCGCGCGGCTCGAACTCCGGCGAGTACGGAAGCGACACGGGAGGCATTCTCAGCACCCGGTCGTCGGCCAGGCGGAGCACCGGTCGGTGGATGCCTTCGCCCTGCAGCGGGAACCGGCCCTCCAGCCGCGTCTCGTCCACCCGGACCAACGTCAAGCCCTCGGCCTCGCCCGACGGCACGAGGACCCGCGCGTCGAGCCCCGCGAGGAAGGCCTCGTCGCCGCGCTCCACCTCCACCGTGAGCACCGCCTCGTGCCCCCGCCGTTCCACCTCCGCGTACACGTCGCCCGTCGCCTCCGTGCCGGCGAGCCACCGCACGACCGTCGCGAAGAAGTGGCCGTAACCGTCCCAGTCCCCGACCGCGCCCGAGAACTCTCCGTCCGCGACGCCGAGATAGGCGGCGCTCCGCCCCAGCCCGTGCTGCCAGAACGAGAACAGGGGCGCACCGGTGTCGTCGAGCGTCACGAGCCCCCGCTGCGCGTCCGGCTCCAGCCACGCGACCGAGTACCCGCCCACGTCGGGGAAGGTCTGGCCCCCGAGCGCTCCCACCGCCAGGAGACCCGGCTCGACCCGCACGGCCGTCGCCTCGTCCGCGAACGACGACCGCGCCACCTGGATCGTCTCCTGCGCGAACACGCGCGGCAGGTCGAGGGGATCCGCGGCGAAGAAGCACCGTCCCCCTCCACGGTGCGCCACGTCGCGCAGGAAGTCGGCGTCCGAGTCGGAGTCGCTGCCGAGCCCGATCACCGAGACGGTCACGCCGGCCGCCTTCAGCGCGGGCACGAAGGTCTCGTAGTCGCCGGGCTCCTCGGCGTCCGCCGCGTCGGCGAAGAGCACGATGTGACGCGTGCCCTGCGACGCCCCCCGGAGCTGCGACGCCGCCGCCTTCAGCGCCGTGTTCACGAAGATGCCGCCGCCCATCGACTCGATCTGCCGCACGTGGGCGCAGATCTCGTCGCGGTCCCCGGCGCTCACCAGCGGCACCACGACGTGGGGCGCCGAGTCGACCGCGATCACCGCGACGGCGTCCTGCGGGCCCAACAGCTCGATCGCCGCGCAGGTTCCGAGGTTCGCAAGGTCCATCTTCGTGCTACCCGAACCCGCGGGGGCCATCATCGATCCCGATCGGTCGAGCGCGATCGACATGGCGAGGTGGAAGCGCCGCTGCTCCTGGCGGACCTCCATCGTCACGGGCAACACGCGCTCGATCGACGAGCGGTAGTAGCCGCCGAGGCCGAACGAGGCCCGCCCGCCCGTCAGGAGCAGACCGCCGCCCAGCTCGCGCACCCACGCCGAGGGATTCGCGTCCGTCCCCGGAGGGAGGTCCTGGAGGGCGACGTCCTCGAGCACGACGGCGCGAAACGCGTCGAGCATCGAGGGCGTGGTCGGGGCGTCCTCCGGCGCGGAGACCACGACGGCGAGGCCCGCCGCCCTCAGGCTCCGCGTGAGGCGAT
>JAUXCH010000533.1 GCA_030618975.1 Planctomycetia bacterium | reverse complement strand
GTCCCACGCACGGAGCGCCTTCTGGAACGACCCGTAGCGCCCCTTCGCCCACGCGCCGAAGCGGCCCTCGAGCAGCGCCTTGCGGCCGGTCTGGAACGCGTCCGGCTTGAAGGTCCAGAAGAAGAGGCTGTCCTCGTTCACGATCTCGACGATCGCGACGGCCGGGTCCTTTCCCAGCGGCGGCCCGTAGGGGCTCTTCGCGGTGAGCAGCGCCCTCGCCCAGGCGCGGTGGATGCGCTGCATCTCGAGATCGAAGTAGAGCAGCGCGAAGGACGGCTTCCCCTCGACGTGGAACCAGAGCGGAAAGTAGAAGGACAGCTTCGTGTAGATGCCCTCCGCCTTCATCGCGACCACGAAGCGTTGGATCGCGTCGAGACGCTTCGCGTCCACGGTGGCGGGGTCCTCGGCTCGCGAATCGAAGATCGGGCCGTGGTAGCGGACCATGTTCACGCCGCGCTTGGCGAGGCGCCGTGCCAGGTGGCGCACGGACGCCTCGTCCAGCTCGACGACGCCCGGCCCCGCGTTCACGGCCCAGAAGCGGACCGGCGTCTGGTCGCCGAGGAGCAGCGCGTCCTGCTTGCGCCGCACGCGGCCGTGCATCCCGGCCAGTTCCTCGTTCAGGTGGCGCAGGTCGAGAAGAGCGTCCTCCGTGAACGCGTCCGGGCCGGGTTCCCAGGCGAAGAAGCCCTCGTCGGCTTCGCCCGATCGCTCGCCGGGCTTGAGATGCCCGCGCGGCTGGAAGGGTCCGTCGGAGAGACAGAAGCAGTCGAACGCGGAGGTGAGCTCCTCGCCGGGCTCCGCCAGCAGCTCGATGCGGAAGGTCGCGCGCCCGCGCTGCAGATCCACCCGCCCCAGGTGGACCCAGTTCGCGCACAGGTGCTTGCGGATGTCGTAGCTGTCGGCAAGCGCGACGTCCCGCCCGCAGGTCGCCCACGCCTGCTCGCCGAACCGCCAGCGGAACGGCCCGTGCTTCCAGAACTTGCGGCACCAGAGGTCGTACGTGCCCCGCTTCGACACGCGCACGCGCCACGTGGCGAAGGCGATCTCCCTCCCGCGCGTTCCCGTGTTCGTCAGCCAGTCGCCGCCCGAGAGACCGTCCCTGCGCGCGGGGAACGTCGCCGCCGAGAGCCACGTCGAAGCCGGGAAGTTCGTCTCCTCGGGGGCTTCCCCCTCCCACCAGACGAACGACGCGCCGTCGAGCCCGTCCGGCCCGGCGACGAGCGGCGCAGCCGCGATCGGCAGCAGGAGGGGGAGGATGAGCACGAGACGTGGGAACCACCGCTGCATGGCGTCTCCGCGATCCGGGAACCAGGGGCCGCGCATCCTACGGGGCGAGTGCCACGATCCGTCCGTCAACCAGCAACTGCTGGGCCCCCGGCCAGAAAGCAGGCCTTTCGACGTCGAGTTCGTCTGCACTGCCCGGAATGTCGTGACGCGTGGCACCCACCGCCGCCTGCACGAGGCCTGGTTCACGCGTCCTTGCGGCCTCGTCGAATCGGGGTTCCTGACGGCCGACGAGGCGGGAGGGATGGCATTCCCAATCCGCATCGGGATCCAGGACGCTCGTCGGTGTCCACTACCCGCCCTTCTTCCCCTGGACGTCGTGCCGACGAGGAGCCCCTTCGATCGCTGAGGGCTGGCGTCCGGCCTCGGTATCGAGAGCGAGTCGGGAGGTGGGGAGTCCATTTTTACGCCACGGCGGTTCATGCCGGCGTTTCCATGTACCTTGAAATCTCGGTACCTGCAACCGAGATTTCAAGGTAATCTCCGTGCATGATCCCCCGGGAACGTGCCTTCCGCTCGATCCTCGGCCTCTTGGACCGGCACCGGGTCGTCGTCGTGCTCGGAGCACGGCAGGTGGGGAAGACGACCTTGGCCAAGGCCGTGGCCCGGGTTCAGCGACGCCCGGTGACGTACTTCGACCTCGAGGACCCCGCGGACCTCGACTCGCTCGATGAACCGATGCTCGTGCTCCGGGAGACCCGGGGGTTGATCATCATCGACGAAGTGCAGAGGCGACCCGATATCTTCCCCGTCCTGCGGGTACTGGCCGACCAGACACGCCCTGCCCGGCGGTTCCTGATCCTCGGGAGTGCTTCTCCGGCCCTGCTTCGTCAGACCTCGGAGAGCCTCGCGGGTCGGGTCCACTACTTCGAGCTGGGTGGACTCACCACGGAGGAGGTGGGACTCGTCCGGTGGAAGCGCCTCTGGCTGCGGGGGGGCTTTCCGAGATCCTTCCTCGCCCGATCCGACCGTGCGAGCGACGAGTGGCGGCGCGGGTTCATGCGGACCTTCCTGGAGCGGGATGTCCCGGAGTTGGGCGTACGGATCCCTCCGCGCGCGTTGGGCCGCTTCTGGGGCATGCTCGCGCACCATCATGGGCAGGTCTGGAACGCCTCGGAGTTCGGTCGATCATTCGGAGTCTCGGACACGACCGTAACGCGGTATCTGGACCTGCTCTGCGCCACGTTCGTCGTGCGGCGTCTCGCGCCTTGGCACGCGAACCTCGGCAAGCGCCAGGTGAAGTCCCCCAAGGTCTACTTCGTCGACAGCGGACTCCTCCACACCCAGATGCAGGTGCGCTTGATGCAGGAGCTCGTGCGTCATCCGAAGGTCGGCGCGTCGTGGGAGGGCTTCGCCCTCGAAGCGGTGGTCGCGCGACTCGGAGCTCGACCCGAGGAATGCCATTTCTGGGCCACTCACGCGGGCGCGGAGTTGGATCTGCTGGTCGTACGCGGACAGTCCCGGCGGGGGTTCGAGTTCAAGTACACGGAAGCTCCCAAGGTGACCCGCTCGATGCGCACGGCTCTCACGGACCTGGGTCTCAAGAGCCTGCAGGTCGTCCACTCGGGCCCGCGGACGTATCCGATGAGTCGAGACATCCAAGCCGTTTCGCTGCTGGACCTGGAGAAGGTCATCACGCCTCTCCGTTGACCTGCCCCCGAGGGGACGATTCACTCCGAAACGAGCGGGATTGGGCAACGGCCGCGGCGCCTTGCCGCCTTACCCTCAGCCCCGGCGGCGGCACCATGCAGGCGTGAGCACCAAGTCCCTGCAGTACACCTGCAACCACCGCGTCGTCCGGCTCGTGCCTGATACGGGCTCGGTCTGAAGAGCCTGCCGTCTGCCCCGTCACCCTGTCTGACCCCATGGCCGGTCCCGAGCGCGCGGCGGCCCACTCGCCTCCCGATCCCGCCTCTCCGCGACGCGGCCTGATCACGACTTCGGATCCGGACCCGATCTGGGCTGCGTCGGAACGGCACCCGAAGACCGGGGACCGCAGTACGGGGTTGACAGGAACTCAAAGTGCTGGAAAACTAGCACTTGATGGCGAAGCGACGATCGTCAGCCGACGCCGGGGCGTTCAGCCGTAGGGAACGCCAGATCATGGAGGTCGTCTACCGCCTCGAGGAAGCCTCGGTCGGCGACGTCCGCAGCGGGATGGCCGATCCGCCCAGCTACTCGGCCGTCCGGGCGGCCATGAACGTACTCGTCGAAAAGGGGCACCTCGCGCGGCGACGCGTCGGTCGAAAGTACGCGTATCGGCCGACCGTGGCGCCCTCCCGGGCTCGGAAGTCGGCACTCCAGAGCCTCGTCGACACGTTCTTCGCCGGCTCCGTGGAGTCGGCGGTCGCCAGCCTTCTGGACCTCCGGTCGCGAAACCTCGACGACGAAGAGCTGGATCGGCTCGCACGTCGCATCGAAGAGGCGCGGCAGAGAGAGGGGGAGTGATGGACACCACCGGACTGGAGTTCGCCGCCCGGGGATCGGCTCTGCTGCTCGCGGCCCTCCTGCTCTGTCTCGTGCTTCGACCGGCCGCCGCCCGCGTCCGCGGGGCGGTGCTGCTGACCGCGCTGCTCGGTCTCGTCCTGCTTCCCGCGGCGACCTGGCTTCTTCCGAGCTGGCACGCCCCCGTCCTCCCGGCATTCGAGGATCCGGTTGAAACGCCGGCGTCCACGGCGGTGCCGCACGAGCTGACCGATCCTGCGGAGGCGACGGCCGAGCCCGTGCCCTGGGCGGCATCGACGCCGCCCAGGCCGAGCACGCCGCAAGTCATCGGGCCGGCGCCGGCACCGGCGCCGCCGGACCCGCTGACCGCGGCCGCCGCTCCCGCGGCGCAGGCCGATTCGGCTGCGGCGCCCTCCGAGGTCGTCCCGGCGCTCTCCCGCGTGGACTGGCTCCTGCTCGTCTGGCTCGTGGGCGTACTCGTCGTCCTGCTGCCCTGGTTGGCGGGACTCGTTCGAACGACGG
>JAUXCH010001001.1 GCA_030618975.1 Planctomycetia bacterium | reverse complement strand
CCTCCGGTGCGCCGACGACACGGGTCGTCCCCGCGCCGAGCGCGCGCTCCTCCTGAGCGCCATGAGCGTGCTGGAAGACGACGGCACCCGCGAGCGACTGGTCCACTACGCCGTCGATCCGGACCCCACGCTGCGCTACGCGGCGCTCCGCGCCCTCGCACGGCGGGAGGAGGGGGGCGCCCGGCGGGCCGCGATCCTCGGCCGGATGCTCGTCGAGACGCAGGACGTGGAGTTCTTGCGCGAGCTCCTCGACGTACTCGAGCCGGCGCTCGATCGCACCATGAAGCCCGCCCTCGAGCGACTGCAGCAGCACGAGGCGCGCGACGTCGCGGCGGGCGCCCGCCGGCTGGTCGGCCGGATTGGGAAGCGCGCGCCGGCGCCTCCGGTGAAGCCGGACGGTCCCGCGGATCCGGACGACCGCTACGGGAAGAGCGAGCCGCCCTTCCGTCCCACGCTCGACGTTCCCCCTCCGCCGCCCGCGACGGGGAGGCGCGAGGATCTCGTGCTCGCGTTCGACGCCACGGGTTCCGCGCGCGATCTCCTCGCGCGCGTCGTCGAGCGCGCGGAGCGGGAGATCCAGGCAATCCGGGTCCGCGGCGTGAGCGCTCGTATCGGTGTGGTCCTGTTCCGCGGCGGCCACGGGCGGGGTGCCCGGGCGCGGGGTGTCGAGGTCCTGCCCCTGACGTTCGACCTGGACCGGGTGCTCGCCTTCCTCGACCGCGTCGACACGCGCGGCACCGACGACCGGGGCGCCGCGATCACCGAGGGTCTCCGCCAGGCCCTGGACCTCTCGTCCTGGCGGTGGACGGCCGTTCGGCGCGTGCGCGTCCTCGCCGACACCGGTTGCGACGACGCGGAGGCTTCTCGGCGCCTCGCGGACGACCACTACCGCGCCGACGGCACGACGACGGCCGTCGGGTACTTCCTCCGCGGCCGCAAGGGGGTACCGGAGGACCTCGAGGCGCTGGCCCGCGCCGGCGGGACGAGCGAGGTCGAGGTCGTCGAGGGTCCTGCGAGACGCCACGGGCGCAGGTGACCTGCGCGGGGGCTCCGAGGGGACGAGACGAAGCCGTGGATGCGGGTATCTTCCGCCGGCAGAGGAGATCGACGCATGGGTTGTTGCGATGGCATCCAGTACGGTCACGCCCTGGGCCGCCTCGAGGCCCTGGTCGCCGAACGGACGCGCCCGGGCGCGGACAAGGAGCGGATCGACCGGCGGATCTGGGACCTGTTCGGCGAGCGGTGGGCGATCATGTTCACCGACCTGTCGGGCTTCTCCCGCCACGTGGCCGAGTTCGGGATCGTTCACTTCCTCCAGGTGATCTACGAGTCCCAACGGTTGCTGGTGCCCGTGATCGAGGAACACGACGGCATCCTCCTGAAGACGGAGGGCGACAGCATGCTCGTCATGTTCCGCAACCCCGCCAAGTCCCTCGCCTGCGCCGTCGCCATGCAGGGCGTGCTGAAGCGCTACAACCACCGCCGCCCGGCGAGCGAGCAGGTCCTCCTCTGCGTCGGCCTGGGCTACGGCGACGTCCTGAGGATCGGCGACGAGGACGTCTTCGGCGCAGAAGTGAACGCCGCGTCCAAGCTCGGCGAGGACGAGGCCGG
>JAUXCH010000638.1 GCA_030618975.1 Planctomycetia bacterium | reverse complement strand
GCTCGTGCGCATGTTCACAGCGGCGGAGCACACGGCGGCCGAGGATCGATGCACCCTGATACCCTGACGGTCGGGATCTCGGACGGGAGACGACCACGACATGACCTCCTCCGTCCGCCGCGGGCTGCTCCTGCTCGGTGGGGTCGCGCTTGTCGTCTGGCTCGGCACGTCGATCGCATCTCGCGTGCCCCCCGCGGGCTCGGCGGTCCCCGAGCACGCGGGAACGCCCGAGGGTTCGGATCCCGAGCTTCGCGGGCACGACGCGCCTACCCCAACCGTTCCGGCTGCGACGCCCGACGAGGCCGTGGCGGACGCGGACGGCGTGACCCTCGTGGGGCGTGTGCTCGACGGGGTCACGTACCGCGGCCGCGCGGGCATTCCCGTGTCCGCCCACTGCCCCGACCGTGCGCCGATCGAGAGCACGACGACGGCCGATGGAGCCTTCCGCCTCGAGTTCGGTCCCCGACCCTCGACGGCGCTCGACGCCGCGCTCCGCGTACTCGCCGAGGAGGGACGGGGTGCGACCGCCGTCGTCTCGATCGATCCCGTGGGGCCCGACGTCGAGAACGTCGGCACGCTCCTGCTCCGCCCCACGACGACCCTCGTCGTCCGGACCGTGCACGGCGGGAAGCCTGTCGCCGACGCGCGGGTGTACGCGTCGTCGCGCCCGATCCGGATGCGACCCCAGAAGGGCGCGCACTTCTCGTTTTCGCGCGCGGGGCCGGGCTTTGCCCACGAGGCATCGAGCGACGACGCGGGTCTCGCCCGCCTCGAGAACGTAGCGACCGGCGCCGTACGCGTGCTGGCGCTGGCCCCCGGCCCCCTGCGCGGCGAGCTCCTGCTCTCGACGGGCGGAGCGACCACTCCCGTCGAGTTGACGCTCGTTGAGGCGCGTGACCTCCGGGTCGAGGTCGTCGAGAAGGACACGGGAGACCCCTTCCCCGGCTGCGCGCTCGTCCTGACCGTGGACGGCCGCCCCCTCCACGAGCCGGGCCTGCGGCCGATCACGAACGCCGAGGGCGTCGCGGTCGCGGGTAGCCTCCCGGACGACGTCGCCATCCGCGTCGTGGTGATCGGTCCCGAGTGGTGCTCGGCCTACATGCGGGGCGTTTCCAGGACTGCCGAGCCCGGCGTCCGTGCGCTTCGGGTGGAAATCCCCGCCCCGCACACACTCCGCTTCCCCCTCGTCGCCGAGGACGGGCCGCATCCGACCGACGGGACGCGGGTTGCCTTGGAGCAGGGCCCGTGGGCCTTCTGGCCGGGAACCCGCATCGGCCTCGCACGCGAGGGCGTCGTCGAGGGCGGGGACCTGGTCGTCGGTATCCACGGGGCTTCCCCGGAACGGGCCTTGGTGCGACTGCCGGACGGACGGGTCGGCAACCTCCGCCTCGCCCTCGATTACGACCGGGAGAAGCGCCGGAGCAAGCTGCGGCTGCCCCTCCATCCGGTGGTCTTCCGCGCGCCTCGGACCGTGAGCGTGGAGGTAACGGAGCGTGGTACGGGCCGGCCGGCTGCGGACGTGGCCGTGCGGGTCCGCCTTGCCGGTGGGCCGCGTGTGCCGTCGCTCCGTACCGACGTGCACGGCGTCGCGGTGATCCAGGGTCTTCCGGTCCTCTCGGGTTGGGTGTCCGTGTGCGCGAACCCGTCGTGGATCCGCCCGCATCGCCACGGCGTATTCTCGCAGCGCACCGACATCGATCTCGAAGAGGGCGGCGCCGAGCTTCAGTTCACGGTGCAGCCGATCGAGGAGGGCGTCCTCAAGGTGACGACGGAAGGTCGCCCGGGCTTTCCTCGCGGATTCTGCGTCGAGCTCAAGCTCCTGCCCGAGGGGCTCTCCTGGCGCACGCCGCACGACGTCGTCTTCGATGCCGCACGCTCCGAGGTCCGGTTCCGTCTGCGTCCGCCCCTCGCCGAAGCCACGCCTCCGGCGCGGATCGGCCGCCACAAGGGCACACTCCTCGCGAGGCTCACGAGCGATACCCACGCCACGACATACGTCCGCCTCGAAGCCGGACGTCCGTTGCACGCCACCGTCGATCTCGTTCCGGCGGGTTCTCTCCTCACCCGCGTGGTGAAGCCCGCGGGCATGACCCTGTCCGTGCTCCTGGAGGTCCAGGGGCAGGACGGCGCGTGGACTCCCGCCTGGGAGTCTCCCGTCGTTCCCTTCTCCGGCGCCGAGGAGGGCGACCTCTACGACGGGCTGAGACCCGGGCTCTACCGCCTGCACGCAACGCGTCTCGACTGGACCAGCGAGCACGTGGAAGTGCGGCCAGGTCCCACGCCGGCGCGCCTGGTCTGGGACCTCACCCCAGTTGGCTTCGCCGAGGGGGAGGTGGTGCTGCCCGCCGGTGTCGACCCGCAGGGCCTCAAGATCTTCGTGCTGGAGGCCGAGGGTCCGCCGCGGATCGTGGCCGCCACCGTCGAGCTCGACGGCACGTCCTTCCGTGTGCAGGTCCCGGGCGACCGGCCGGTCGTCCTGAAGCCCTCTCACCCCGAGTGCGAACCGGACGCGCAAGAGGGCTCGGTCACGGTCACGCGCGCGGAGAAGGGCCTGCGTCTCCGCATGAACCCCCGCCTCCGCTGACGCCGTACGAGGCGCGACGCTGGGAGGAGTGCGGATCGGCGGAGTGGGTGGAGGCCCGAGACTTTTCCTGTATGCGATATTTTCTCGCGTGAGAAAAAAACATGTAAATGGAAAACTACGACTAACATCGTGCTATATTCCCAAACGATGATTGTTTCTCGCCGTATGTCCTCCTCGTCCGAGAGATTCGCCATGAGCCGGCAGGTGCTACAGGAAGGAGACATCCTGGAGGCCCTGAGGGCCGGCGAGATCGAGCTCTCCCCCCTGACCCTCGACCTGGCCGGCGTCGAGCCGGGGCCGGCATGGAACGGACGTCGCGGACGACTCTCTGCCTATGTCGACGTCCGCTGGAAGGACCGCACCTTCCGGTTCGTCGCGAGGCTCGTGGTCCAGGCCACACCGAAGGCCTTCCGGGATGCCGTCGAGCAGGTACGAGCCCAGGCCGAGGCGAGGGAGATGCGACCGATGGTGGTGACCTCCTACCTCGCGCCGGACCGTATCCACGAGCTCGAGTCGTGGGGCGTGAGCGGGCTCGACCTGTGCGGCAACGGCGTCGTCGTCATTCCCGACGAGGTCCTGGTCGTTCGCACCGGCAACCCGAACCAGTACCCCGCGAGGCGCGGGATCCGCAACGTCTACCGGGGGGCGAGCTCCCTCGTCGCGCGCGTGTTCCTCGTGCGTCCGCGATACGAGACCGTTCAGGGTGTACAGAACGAGATCACGAACCGCGGCGGCCGGGTTTCCCTCGGTACCGTGTCGAAAGCGCTCAAGGCTCTCGAGGAGGATCTCGTGATCCGCCGAGACGGTCGCACCAGTGAACTGCTCCACGCAGACGAGTTGCTCGATCGGCTTGGCTCCCGATACCGCCCGCCCCGCGTCGGCGCCCGAAAGACCTACCGCTGGGGCGGTGCGCCGGGCGAACTCATGGCAAGTCTCCGTGCTGGGAAGCGACCGCTTGTGCTGACCGGTCTCGCATCCGTCGAGCACTACAGCATCATGCCGCGCGAGAAGACGGCGCAGTTCTACTGCGGCGCAATCGAGCCGATTGTGCGGGGGCTGAGGGG
>JAUXCH010000258.1 GCA_030618975.1 Planctomycetia bacterium | reverse complement strand
TGGGATCCAGACCGGCTACCTCCAGTCGATCGTCAGGGACCCGACGCCGGGGCTGAACCTCACGACGACGTTTTCCTACAACCAGTACGGGAGTGGCCGACGTCAATCTCAGAGTTGCATGAACGACAACTACACGTGTGCGTATGCGAGGGGGGGTTCAGGGGGGCTCTGCCCCATATGCGTTAACCTAATATTTGACTGCGCGCTGTGAGTCGGTATGCTGACCGAATGGTGAAGAACGGCGATGAGTGGCGTTTAATCTCAAGACTTCTTCCGTTGGGGTGGGAGGAGGCCGCCAGAGCCTGCGGTGCTTTCAAGCGCACTAGGTTTATGAAGAAGCCGGACGAGTTGCTTCGACTGCTCCTCTACCACGCCGTGAGCGGCGGCAGTCTGCGCACCACGGTCGCACAGGCGAAGGTGGCGGGCATCGCTTCGATGAGTCCCGTAGCCCTGTTCAAGCGGCTACGCACCTCCGCCGCCTGGCTCGAATGGATTGCAGCGGGACTCTGCCAGCAGCTGCGGGATGTTCCTCCAGTCCCCGAGGGTCTGAGACTTCGCGCCGTCGACGGGTCCTCCATCAGCAAGCCCGGCAGTCAGGGAACCGACTGGCGCCTTCACTACATGTTGGACCTGCGCACGCTGGCCTGTGATTGGCTGGAGTTGACGGACGCCTCTGGAGGTGAGGCCATCGCACGGGCTCCCGTGAAACCGGGCGACGTGATCCTCGGCGACCGAAACTTCAGCCGCTTGAAGGACTTGCAGTACGCGGCCTCCCGTGGCGCCTACGTCCTCGTGCGCCTGCGTTGGAAGCACGCCGCGATGCGAACCGCCGGGGGGCGGAAGTTCAAGGCTCTCGAGGCGGCGGGGCGACTGCGGGTCGGAGAGGTCGGTGCGTGGCCGGTGCACATGGTGACGCCCGAGGGCACACAGCCGGTTTCAGGGCGCGTCGTGGTCGTCCGTCTCCCTGCTCCGCTGGCTCGCCTCGCAGAGAAACGAGTACGGCGCAGAGCCAACAAGAAGGGACGCAAGATCGATCCCCGCACCCTGCGCGCCGCCCACTTCGTGATGGTCTTCACGACCGTTCCCGAGGAGATCCTGTCCGCCGAGGCCGTTCTCGAACTCTACCGGTTCCGCTGGCAGATCGAGATCGCCTTCAAGCGCCACAAGCAGTTGTTACGGCTCGGTCGCCTCCCGCACATGAACCCCGAGACGGGGCGTTCGTGGATCATGGCGAAGCTCGTCGTGGCCCTTCTGCTCGAGAAGCTGTATCGCACCGCCGGCTCTTTTTCCCCCTGGGGGTACCGCATCGCAACAGAGCACCGCGACTCCGCCTGAATGCCTGCCCAACCGCTGGCGTTGGACGGCTGTGCTCATTCCTGCCCTCCGGCAGGCGCTGTGCCCTTCGCCAAGGTTGAACGACCTGCTTCACACGATCGCGCGCGGCGACATCACGCTCGATGAGGAGCCGCGCAGACGTCGCAGTCAGGAAGCACAGTTTGCGGCCTTCCTAAGCGAATGGATCGTAAGTTAACGCATATGGGGCAGAGCCCCCCTGAACCCCCCCTCGCATACGCACACGTGTAGTTGTCGTTCATGCAACTCTGAGATTGACGTCGGCCACGCGACGAGCGCGGCCCACTCGAAGGGCCCCAGGGCCCACCCAACAGCCACATCGCGGAGCTTGAGGGCTGCAGCCCCTCCGAGCGTCAGGGCGAGAATGCCACGAGCCAATACCGTGGCCCGCACGCCCCGCACGCCCCGCACGCCCCTACCGCCCTGTCAAGCCCTGCAGGACCAGATCGATGCTGCCACCCGGAGTGAAGTACAAGACCGGATCGGGCCCCACGACCTCGGAGTCCTCCTCGCCAGGACACGCCACACGGTATGGTCCTCTGGGCCCCGAGAAGCAGAAGTTGCCCAGGGAGTCGGTGTCAACCGCGTACTCCTCAGGCACGAGAGGCGCGGTGGTCTCAGGTGCGACGATCTTGAACACCAGCCGGACGCCCGTCAACGGGCGGCCTTCATGGTCCCGCAGCGTGCCGGTGCAAGCCGTTGCCCGCCGATCCAGCCCCAAGCGAAGCACAGGTGACGCACGATGCAGGCCCGACGCAATGTAGCGCAAGGGCCAGCGTGACATGGTCCCGAAGCTGAGAGTGGCGCGCCGCGTGTCGGGGACCGGTCCATTGACAGTTCCGGACGCCGACACATGCAGGGGCCAGAGGGGGACCTCCTCTCCGGCCGATGCCAGAAGCGACACGAATACCTCGGGCGCATCGCCAACAGGCTGCGGGCTCTCGACGATGGTGCGAGCGTGCAGCGGAAAGATGGGGTCCAATACGAACGGGCGATCGAGGCGTCCTCGCCGGGGGTCAACGAGACCCACACTACGCTCATCGAACGCCACCAACGGACGGCCGATGCCTGCAAGCCACGATGGCAACCTGACGATACCGCTCTCGTCCGCGACCCAGAGGTGAAACGCTCCACTCACCTCCGCAACCACCTTGGCCCTACGCGCCCCTTCCCCGGTTCGCGTCGTGAGCCGACATTCGAAGCCGGGGCCGCTCGGATAGCCTCGGATCTCGACGCGCGCCAGTCGATGGACGGGGTCCCAGTCGTCTGGACGCACGCCCACGCTGGGGAAGTAGTACCCCCGATGCGTGCACAAGACGGGGACCAGTCCCTGGAAGAACGCGGACCGCTCGATCCCAGCGAGACGAAACGTCCCATCTTCGGCTGACAACATCTCGTGCGTGCGCCATGTGGGCACCCACACTCGAACCCCACCCAACGCTTGGTCGGTCGCTGCATCGCGCACAGTGCCCTCGATCACATCGCGTGCCGGAGTTGGTTCTGGGAACACGAGCCGCGGGGCATCGGGCTGCGAGCCGACCTCGACGCGGGCAGAGACCGGACCCATCCCGTCGAGAACCAGAGTTCCGTCGAGAACGCCCACGGGTGCGGCTGGTGCGTGCTCCCTCGGTAGCGGTAGGACGTACGTGGCGTCCCAGGTGCCCCCCCCCTCCGACCGCACGGACAGTTTGAGCAGGCCTCCGCGCGGGAGGGCCGGAGGTGGCCGCAAGCCAGGACCTGCCAGCAGATGCTGCATTCCCCCAGATCGGACGTACACGGACACCGGGCGAAGCGTACCCGTGCTCTCCAACTCCAAGACGAGTCTCCCGGAGGCGGGAACAGCTTGGCGAACTCCGTAGTAGGAGGGATGGTTTGCGGTGGCCGACCATACGCGCGAACCTGAGTACCACACACAATCGAACGCAGCCTGCCCCTTGCGATCGGTACGGACTGGCTTCAGGCCAAGTCCTGCTTCAAGCGCACCCGCTCCGTCTCCGAGAGACAACTGAACCGCTACGCCAGCGAGGCGTGCACCGCCGTCCCTCTCCACCACCTCGACCAGGATACGTCGCTCAAGAGACGCGCCCGCATCATCGCCACACGCAAGGCCCGCTGCGGCTGGGATCACCACCGCAGCCAGCAGGACGCAGGCGATTCGGCCCGGGAGCGCTCGCACTTTGAGCGCAGAAGGGTACAAGGCTATCGCACGCAGAACCACTCGCACACGGTCTTTCCGTTGATGGTCACCGCGAGCGTGTAGTCGCCAGGTGACATCCCGCCGAAGCTGAGCAGCCCCGTCGGATCCGTATTCTGGCTACCCGACTGCACGACCGAGCCGGTGCCCACATTGCGGATTGTGTGGCTCGCGTGCCCGATCTCGGGGTTGGTGCTCGGCGGCGGAGTGTTCACCCAGGCTTTGAACGGAACGCCCTGCGGGATACAGCCACCGGATCCAACGATGATCAGCTGGCTGGGAGGCGTGTTGATGCAGGGGACGGAGTTCGCCCACACAACACGCGCAGCGACGAGGCCAAGAACAAGGCACCCGAGCGCTGCCAAGGCCAATATCCTGGACCGACCAGAGATACGAATCTCCATCTTGCACTCCTCTCTGCTAGGCAGCCCCAGCAGTAACCGTTCACGGGCTTCGGCGTCCCCCCACTGCCAGGGAACGCTCGCCCGACACCCTGCAATCGTACGCGGATTCGCCCCCCCCCCCCGCAAGCCCCACGCCGCGTGCTTTCTGACAGTCGGCGTAACCCGGGGATTGACAAGGTGTTGAAGCCTGAGCGCCTTGCTGCATCGATCGTCGGTGCGGAGGAGGCTTGGGCTTGGACTGCGCCTTTACTCTCTGACGCGCCGTGGTCTACGCGCTCCTAACCGCGCGCGCTACCGCCTCCGCGGCCTCCCTCAGCCGCTCGTCGTCGGAGTGCAGGTACCGCAGCGTGACGACGCTCCCCGGCCGGTGCCCCAGGATCCGCCCGATGGTTGCCACGTCCGTCCCCGCGGCAGCGAGCAAGGTGGCGGCGGTGTGGCGCAAGTGATGCCAGCCGCTCCGGGGCACCTCGGCCCTGTCCTGTAGTCGATGTAGTGCTTTGTAAAGCGAGGAGTCCGACTTGGGGAGCCCGCGCAAACGGGCCCCGAGGAGTGGCGGTGCCGGAGGAGGACCTCGCGTAGGGGTTCGGACATGGGGAGGCGGAGCCGGGTCCCGGTCTTGTGCCGGGGGCGCGTGATCAGGCCGGCGTCGAGGTCCACCTCCTTCCAGGTGATGGCCCGGAGGTCCGCCCGTGACAGCCCTGTCAGAAGCGCCAGCGCGATCGGGACCTCGAGGTAGTGGCCGCGGGCCTCGTTGAGGAGCCGGCGGCACTGCTCGGGGGAGTAGGCCTCGCGGTGTTCACGGGGGCGGGCGCGGGGCGGCTTGAACTCGCCCACGAAGTCCCCGCAGCGGTAGCCTACGGCGCGGCACCAGGCGATGAAGCGGCGGTAGACGCCGAGGGCCTGGCGGACGCGGGAGGGCGACCACGAGCGCTCGTGGAGGAGGTCCTCCAGCATGGTCCGTGACCACGCCGCCATGGGCTTCTCGCTCCACTCGTCGAGGAGGGGCTTGAGCTTGTCCTGGTCGTGGTCGACCGTCCCCTGGCGGCGCCCGGAGACCTTGAGGTGCTTCAGGTACTCGCGGACGGCGCGCTCGGCGTCCACGGCGGTCGCGGCGCGGCGCGTGCGCTTGCCGGCCTGCATGGCGGCGAGGGTCCGACTTGCTCGAGACGAGCATCGACGGCCGCACCGTGTCGCTCCAGTAGTCGAAGTGCGCGATGCGTCGGAGCGAGGCCTCGACCCCGCCGATAACCACCGGCACGCCCGAGAACGCTTCCCGACACCGCTGCGCGTAGATGGCGGTCGGGCGGTCCGGCCGCTTCCCGATGCGTCCCCCCGGCGAGTAGGCGTCGTCGTTCCGCCGTTTCTTGTTCGCCGTGTAGTGGTTGATCATCGAGTCCATGTTCCCGGCGCTCACCGCGTAGAAGAGCCGGGGGCGGCCGAGCGCGCGCCAGGCGTCGGCGCTCTTCCAGTCGGGCTGGGGAAGGATCGCGACCTTGAATCCCTCGGCCTCCAGCACGCGTCCGAGCACCGCGGCGGCGAAGGACGGATGATCGACGTACGCGTCGCCGGATACGAACACCACGTCCGGCTGCTCCCAGCCTCTCGCTCGCATCTCCTCGGCCGAGATCGGTAGGAAGGGCGCAGCGCTCATGCGGGGAGTCTAGGCCAAGTCCTCGGCGTCCCGGGGCTTGCGCTCCCGCATCTCGTGCTCGAGCCAGCGGCACTCGATCGTGCCGCTCATGACCGGGATACGAAGGCGGTGCGGAGGCCGAGCCTGCGCGTGAGCGCGTGGTGGGACTACCAGTTCTCCCGCTATCCCAAGGCCTACGTACGGCACGGTCTACGTCCTGCTCGCCTTCCAGAGCTGCCTCGACGCCGCTCCGTAGGCTCTTCATCGGCGGCCTGCGCGGAACTCCGCGCGGAGGGGACCGGTGGTCACACCCACCCTGCGTCCGCCTCGATACTCCGCCTGGCCACTCCCCCCCGAGCTCCCGCCTGGCCCCCTACCTGGCCAAGCCCACGACATCTGAAGCGAACCGGCACGCGGGTAGTGCTGCCGGACGATCCTCCGCATGTGGCCCGGTTCAAGCGGCGTGTTCTCCGCAGCAGCCGCCCGACCCGGGCGCTGGATCTGGAGGCCATCCACACGCTGGCGATCAACCCGAGTACGTTCCAGGTGAGCCACACCCGGGACGCCATCTACCGCATGACGGCATGGTCGACGCCAGCGGACCGACCAACATCGCGACGTTCACCTGGCAGAGCGCGGCGCGGCTCGCCACCACGTCGAATCAGAACGGGACGGGGACAGACTACGTCTACGACGGGTTCCGGCGCGTCGCCTCGATCGACCACACGCTCTCCAGAGGAGGGAGCCTACACAAGTTCGAGTACGCCTACGACGAGGTTCACAATCGGCGGATGGAGAAGAACACCTTCAGCGCCACGTGGATCGCGGCGCTTCCGGCGGCCGTCCAGACATTCCTCAGCGACCGAAACGGCAAGGGCGACGTCTACGCCTACGACATGGGCAAGATCGACTGCATCGTCGTCTACAAGATCGACAGGTTGAGCCGCTCGATCGCCGACTTCGTAACGCTCATGGACCAGTTCGACGCGCACGGGGTCGCCTTCGCCGCAGTGACCCAACAGTTCGACACCTCGACCTCGGTCGGGCGCCTGACGCTGAACCTCCTGACCTGCTTCGCCCAGTTCGAGCGGGAGACCATCGCCGAGCGCACCCGCGACAAGGTCCACGCCGCCCGCCGTCGCGGGAAGTGGACCGGCGGTCCCCCACCACTCGGCTACGACGTGGCCCCCGAGGGCGGACGGATCGTCGTGAATGGGAAGGAGGCGAAGCGCGTGCGGAGGATCTTCGCGCTCCACGCCGAGAACGAGACCGTCGCGGAGACCGTGCACGATCTCAACGTCCGGGGCTGGCGGACGAAGTCCTGGACCACGCGAGCGGGCCGCCTCCGCGAAGGCGTCCGGTGGACCCGGTCCACGCTCCGCACGCTGCTTTCGAACCCGACCTACATCGGGCGCATGAAGCTCAAGGGAGAGGTCTTTGACGGGGAGCATCCCGCGAT
>JAUXCH010000228.1 GCA_030618975.1 Planctomycetia bacterium | reverse complement strand
TCGTCTTGGCGAGGACACGTCTTCGAGCACTCTCCGGGAGGGAGAGCAACACTTCCTGGTTCTCGAGCGGGGTGAGGTAGGCGACGCGGTTCTTCGAGTAGAGCACCACCATGTCGTCCAGGTAGTTCAACTCGCCCATCAACCGCTCGTTCAGGTAACCGTTCACGGGAATCCAGTGCCGTCTGAGCAGCGCCGCTAGTTCCGGGGGCCTGTTCGTCCGATCTTCTGGTACGTGGGCAAGGACGAACTCAAGCAACTGTCAAAGAACGACCTCGTTCGGCTCGTCCTGAGTATGCAGGAACGTCTTGAGGCACTTGAGAAGCGGGTGGCACGCGGTCGCAAGGACTCCTCGACATCCTCGAAGCCTCCGTCAAGCGACATCGTGAAGCCACCGAAGACGAAGCCGAAGGGAGACCGCAAGAAGCGCAAGATCGGCGGCCAACCGGGCCACAAGAGGCACGAGCACAAGCCGATTCCTCCGGAGGACGTGGACGCGCGCTACGAGTACAGCCTCGATTGCTGCCCCTGCTGCGGCGGCATCCTCAAGAAGGGCAACTGCCCCCCACACAGGAAACAGCAGGTGGATCTGGCAGGCCGGTCCGTCAGGGTCACGGAGCACGAGGCACCGGGGTACTGGTGCCCTCGCTGCCGATCTCATTGCTTCGCGGAATTCCCGCCTGAGTTGACCGGTGGCTTCTTCGCTCCCAGGATGAAGGCGCTGGTGGCGTACTTCAAGGGCGCGTGTCACATGTCGTACACGACGATCCAGAAGTTCCTCGTGGACGTCTTCCGCGTCCCGGCCTCCACGGGGTACCTGACGAAGATCGTGCTCGACGTGGGCATGGCGCTGGGGGTGCCCTACGAGGAACTGCTGGCGGTGGTCCCGGACGCGCCGATCCTGAACGTGGACGAGACAGGCCACAAGGACCGCGGAAAGAAGTACTGGACGTGGTGCTTCCGGGCGCCGGACTACACCGTGTTCAAGATCGACCCGTCGCGGGGGACCTGCGTTCTCAGGGAGGTTCTCGGCGAGGCCTTCGGGGGTATCTTGGGCGCCGACTACTACTCGGCGTATCGCAGCTACATGGGCGACGACGTGCGCGTTCAGTTCTGCATGGCCCATAATCCGAACTTCCTGGTTATGCCGACTTGCGGCTTGCGTTCCGCCCTGCAGGCGGTGCCTGGGTAGGCAAGGTCGACATAATCCGCACGTTCTGCGAAGGTCCTCTCTTCACTACAGAGAGAGGAGCACCTCATGACTTCGTATCCCGCACGGGCCCACATGTCCGGCCCGCTCACGCCCTTCAAGGGTGGCTTCGCCGATGAACTGCTCAAGCAGGGCTACACACGTAACTCTGCGCGCCAACAGATGCACCTACGTGTCTCGGAGCTCACCGGGCTTCGGTGCGCCGACCTCCATCTCACCAAGACCGGCGCACACGTCAGTTGCCGCGGCAAGGGGCGGAAGGAGCGAATCACGCCGCTCACGACAGCCACGGTTTTGGTGCTTCGAACCTGGCTTGCGGAGTTGGGCGCTCAGGCCACCGACCCGCTGTTTCCCACGCGAACCGGGCGGGCGCTCACTCGAGACGCTGTCGCGCGACGGCTCGCCAAGTATGCTGCGAGTGCCAGCGTGGCCTGCCCTTCACTGCGCAGCAAGAAGGTGACTCCACACGTGCTGCGGCACACGGCTGCCACGCGGGCGAGATCACTGATCGTTCCGGTGGAGAGCGAGATCCCGTGCTCGCCCAGCAGGAGGTCCTGGATCTCCTCGCGCTGGCGATGGTGGAGGTAGCGCTCGATGCCGACGAAGACCATCACGTCGTATCCAACAGAGCGACCCGGAAGGAGGGACGTTTGAAGAGCCTGTGCCGGCCGAGTGACCAGGGCTCCATTGGCGTGGCGGCACCGGGCTGCACAGACGTGGACGGTTGCGCGGGCGTCAAAGTCCCCGTGGGTGAGGGTCTTGCCCTGGTGCAGGACGGTCTTTTGCACCTTCATCGGACCGCCGCAGAGCGTACAGGGGCCTGGCTCCTCGCGCACGGCGACCAGGGACCCCGAGACGCTGAGGACCCGTCGACGGCTGCGCTCTTGCTGGTCTCGGGCGCGGTCCCGGAACTCCTCGAGGAGGTTCAGCGAGGCGCCGTTTTTTTTTCAGCCTCGAGCCCGAAGTGATCGTAGACCCGCTCGACCTGCTCACCCGAGACATCCTCTCCGCGTGCGGCCAGGCGAGCCGCGACCACGGACGGTGCGGGCAAGCGCGCACTGCCGTGAAGTGCCTCGACGAGCACCAGTTGAACAACCTCCTCCGAGGGAAGGCGGGACGGCCGAGCGGCCTGCGCTTCGTGCTGTAGGCGGGCGTCGAGTTGCTGGGTGCCGCGCTCTTCGTCGATGCTCACGTACACGTAGGTCTTGCCGATCACCTCGCGGCGGACCTTGCCGGCACGGACCAGCAGGAGCAAGGAGTTGTAGACGCGGAGCCTGAGCAACGCCTCCAACTCGCCGTGGGTGCAACCCGCCTCCGCGCTCTCGACCCGGAGGGTCAGCGTGGCTTTGCGCGTGCCGAAGCGCGAGCAGCCGATCGTCTGGTAGCGCCACAGGTCGTAGGCATCGAACTCGGGGATGTCGGCGAGGGTGTAGTAGCGGCCGGT
Organism: Planctomycetia bacterium; assembly: GCA_030618975.1. Classification (GTDB taxonomy): domain Bacteria; phylum Planctomycetota; class PLA2; order PLA2; family JAEUHO01; genus JAUXCH01. Next base: position 4,814 of record JAUXCH010000228.1, on the reverse strand, counting down.
GTGGGTGTAGCTGGTGAAGTAGCCGATCTCGCGGAGCCTTCGGAACACGCTCATCCGCGAGCGGGTGTCGAGCGCAGCGAAGAGAACCTCCAGGTCGGCCACGGGGCGCTTCCTGAAGACGCGGCGCAGTGCCTTTTCGGACGCATCCTTCGAGAGCATCCCGCCTCCTGATACACGGAGTATTCGTTGTCCCTAAAACGATACTCAGTGTACCCATCTGGGCAAGGGATGAAAACTCAAAGTGCCTGGAAGTCGCTTCTACGGCCTTTCCCGCGAGGAGGGGGTGCCCGAGCAGCAGGTACAGTGGGGAGTCAGGCCGCTACGAGGCCCATCAAATGGGGGCCTGGGCGGATCCAACCGGATCCTGACGCCGTAGGGGATGGAAGTTGGCGCCGTACGATCCGAAGGTCTGGAGCGAGGCGACGACCCCAGGCACCCCACCCGGCTCGCACGCCGCCTTGGAGAGCATCTCGCGAAGCGTCTCCCACGCGCCTTCGCCATCAGGCCGTGGAGTCTTCGCTCGCGCTCGATGAGCCCGCGAAGCGCCTTGGAGCATGAGAGGTCTGGAGGGGTACGCCGTAGCCCTCCAGCGGAGCGCAACGCGCGACGATCCCGCCGCGCGGGAGCGCGGAACCAAGTCGCCAGCACCTGACCGCCGAGCCAGGTCGTGCTCGACGAGCCACTCGGCGAAGACCGCCGAGCGCTTGGCCTGGCATGACCCGCACAGACCCCTGGTCCGACAGGAAAACGCCAGGAGATGCTCGGCGCGGCACCTGGGGCAGCGGATGCGAGCGAAGCCGCCGTGAAGGCGTCCGCAGTCGAGGTACGCGAACACGCTCTGCCGGACCACGGGACGGAGCGGCCCCGAGCGCTGCTCGAAGCGGTCGGCGTGGGCCCACTCGTAGGCCTCGAAGTCCCGTTCCAGGGACTGGTACAGCACCGTCCGCTCCGGATGTCTCGGACGGTACGCGGGTGCCTGACCGTCCCCTCGGGACGGAGTCCGAAACCCGGATCCGGTCGGGCGCGACCCCACGAGTGAAGACCGCGCGGAGGGGGCCGGTGGTCACATCCACCCTGCGTTCGCCCCCAGATCCAGCCTAGCCACCTACCTGGCCAGGCTGGCGCCATCTCCTCGCATCCGTTCGCATCTCGTTGCAGTTGAGCGGTCCGCAGGCCCCGCCATTGGCGGAAGCCCGAAACCCGAAGAAACACTGCGAGAATCCGCAATGCGCTGCAAAGGAGTGCATCGAGCGGCAAGGAGAAGTGGAGTGCCCGATCGGATTCGAACCGACGACCCTTCCTTCAGCTTGGGAAACCGACGCTCCATCGCCTGACGTACTGACGCTCTCCCGGCACACCCAATCCGACGCCTGATGGGATTGTGCGCCTCTCCACGGCGTGTCTTCCTGGCCATGGCGAACCGGGAGTCAAACTCGACCCGCCAATACCGTGGGCCGTTCTTTCCAAGCACTGCGCAGGTCATATCTCGTCGCCGGGCCTGGTCCGTCGGGGCTTCAAACCCCCTGTCGTGACGTGGGGGTTGTGCTTCGACCCTGGTCTGAGCTCTACACCCGGCCCGTCAAGCCACAGGTCGCGGGTTCGAGTCCCGTCTCACGACGCTCTCGGCTCCAAGTCCGGAGGCTCGGCGCAAGGCGCGGCGTGGGGAGACGTCACTCGCCGGTCGCTCTCTCAGACGTCCGGGTAGATCCACACCGGCGCGGCGTCGAGCTCGAACGTGAGCCCGCCGCCTTGCACCCGCACGTGGCGCCGCTTCGGCTCGCCGTCGTCGAGCGCCGTCTGCTCGATCACGTACCGGCCTTCCGGCAGCGGGACGGCCACGGCGCGCGTGACCGGACCGAGCCGCGGATGCCCCGCCCACGACACGGCGGCGTCGAGCGCCACGACCAGCACCCAGGGTCGGGCGGCGCCCTTCGCCATCCGGAACCGCCACGCCGAGGCCTCGCGCCCGATCCGTTCCTCGCTCGCTCCGATCTGCTTGTCGAGAAGCGCATTGGCCTGGCGCAACGCGTACCAGGCCGGCGTTCGACGCCAGCCTCCCCGCTCCCGAGCGGCCACGAAGACGTCGATCCCCTCGCCGTCTCGGCCGCCTCCGACGAACACGCGCGACGCGCCCGCGGCCAGCGCCGTGGCAAGGGAGCGGACGACGTCGAACGCGCGTCCCCGCTCCATCCAGGCCCGGGCGAGGCCGCGGTCTTCGCTCGCGACGCGGCGGGCCGTCGCCGCCCAGCGGGCGCGCAGCCTGAGCTCCTCCCGGTCGGGTCCGGGCGCGCCGGGCAGATCCGGCTCGCCCAGCCGCTCGGCCGACGCCCCGCCGAGCCACGCTTCGGCCTCCGCACTGGCCGCTCCGTCGAGCAGATGCCGAAGCCAGGCCACGTCGACCCGTTCGTCGGCGAGGTGCGCGCTGCCCCGGTGTACCGCGGCGCCGAAGAGGTCGGCCAGGGAAAGGGTGAGCGACGCGAACTCGACGGCTCGACGGGTCTCGAAGACGAGCGCCTCCGGCCACTCGCGCGATTCCTCGCCCAGCCTCCGGGCGAGCATCGCGGCGTCGGGCCACGGCGGGCGGCCCAGCGTGGAGAAGTCCACGAGCCCGTGGACGATGCGGACCCCGTACGAGGAGCGCTGGGCGCCCTGGCTCGCGAGGTGGAGCAGACGGCTGTACTCCGTCGCGCTCCCGGTCCACGCGTCGGCCGAGGTCGGTCGCTCGACGACCTGGATCCACCGGAGGCGCGCTCCCCCCGGGGCGTCGGCCTGCCCGTCTCCGTCGTAGCGCTCCACGACGTCCTGGATCAGCCGCTCCCAGTCGTCCCAGGCCTGGTCGTGGGGCGGCGACGCCCCCTTCGCCCCCGCGACGAGGGCCTCGGCCTCCGCCTCGGGCAGGGCGGCTCGGACCGCGGCGCGCCAGGCGCTCTCCTCAGGCGCCTGGGAGGCCCAGGGCGAGCGGGGGTCGAGCACGAGGACCCCCGCAATCCCGGCCGCCGTCCAGGCCGTGAGCGGGGCGTCCAGCACGTCCCAGTCGTGGAGGTGGCGCCCCCCCATCACGGGCGCGTGCGGCTCGATCCGGGTCCACGTCACGGGACGCGACCGCCCCAGGAGCGGACCCGCGCCGGAGAGGAGCGCCAGACGCTCGGGGTCCCGGTGCGAGGCCAGGTCCACGTCGAGTCCCTCGATGCCGAGGAAGGGCCTCAGCGGCAGCGGCGCCTGCTCCTCCTCGGCCGCCGCCGTAGAGGCGGCGAGCGTCAGCAGGGCGACGAGCCACGTCCAGCGCACGGGGGTCCTCCTCGCGCCGCATCCTACCCGCCCCGATCGGGCGTCCCCCCGACTTGGCACCATGGGGGCATGAGCCGAGATCCGCGCGGCGTCAAGGTCGTCCCCGTCTGCCACCCGAGAGGGTGCCGGTCCTACGTCGTGGTCGACCCCGTGAGCAAGGAAGCCTGCGTCGTGGACCCGGTCCTCGACCTCCTGGGCGACATCCTGCGCATCCTGCGCGAGGAGTCGGCGAAGCTGCTCTGGGTCGTCGACACGCACAGCCACGCCGATCACGTCTCCGGCGCCGCCGCCTTGCGCGAACGCACGGCCTGCGACGTGGTGATGCACCCCGCGGCCTCGGGCGGCGTGGCGACGGTCGCGCCCGCCGACGGCGAGATCCTGCCGATCGGCGAAGCCGTGCTGCGGGTCCATCACGCGCCCGGGATCACCGCCGACGCCCTCGTGCTGGAGGTGCCCGGCGCCCTCTTCACCGGCGACACCCTCCTGATCGGCACGGTCGGCCTCCGCGACGCCCCCGGCGCCGACGCCCGGGCGTGGTTCGACTCGCTGCAGCGCATCTTCTCGGACCGCGACCCGGCCACCGTCCTGCACCCCGGCCACGACGACATGGGGCGGACGATGACCACGCTGAAGCACGAGCGGACCGGCAACACGTGGCTGCGCGAGAACGACTTCGATACGTTTCGCGAGCGCTTCGAGGCCGACGATCGACCGCTCCGCGAGGACGCCGCCGAGGTGCTCGCCGCGAACCGCGAGGGCGTGACCCACCTCCCCGCCGACATCGCCGCGGCCTCCGGGCTCCAGGATCCCGCGCACGCGACCGAGGCCGCGCTGAAGCGGACGCGGGCCTGGGAAGCGCCCGACGACGCACCGCCTCCCGCCCCGCTCGGAGCGGCCCGGCGCTGGCTGCTGCTGGGCGGCGCCGCGGTGATCGTCGCCACCCTGCTCGGCTTCCTCGTCCACGACGTGTTCCACGCCTTCGCCGGACTGGCCGGCGTGGGGCTGGTGGGCGCCGCCCTGCAAGGTGGCGGTCCCCGGAAGCGCCGTCGCAGCGCCGAGCCGTCGCTCTACTACGCCGGCCCCACCCGGAAGACCATCGGCGAGTGAGGAGGGCCCGTCCGGCCGTCCCCGGCGGTACGCTTGTGCGTTCCCCGCGGAGACCTCCCATGTCCGACGAGCGTGACCACCCCCTCGACGCCGACCTCGAGCGCGAGATCGAGCAGGCCCTCGACGGCGCCTCCCTCCTCGGCCTCGACAAGCCGTCCGCGCCGCGGGGCACCGTACCGCTGGACACGCCCGACCAGGCGCCCACCGACGAACCCGAGGCCGGCGCGTTTGCCGACGCGACCGTCTCGGGCGTCGGCACGGAGGACGTCTTCGTGGAGTTCGGGCCGCGCGCGCAGGGCGTGCTCTCCGCCGATCAGTTCTCCGCGCCGCCGGACGTCGGCGAGGTCGTCCGCGTGTACGTGGAGCGCTTCGACGCCAAGGAGGGACTCTGGATCTGCGCGCTCAAGAAGACGCTGCAG
>JAUXCH010000912.1 GCA_030618975.1 Planctomycetia bacterium | reverse complement strand
CGACACCCTGCGCGATCTCACCGAGGACCACAGGATCGACCGCGTACACATAGCATAGAACGGCTCTTCGTGTACGTGAGCATCGATCAGGCAGTGCAGGGCGCCTGACCTTGGCGTAGTCATTTCTGCAACCCCGCGACCTCGAAATGCAGGCGCAGATTCGTTCCGGGATAGCAGACCTCCTTCTCGTTCACGCAGGCACAGAGCCCGGCCAGCGCGCGCGTCGCCCGGGGCGTGGCCAAGCCGTGGAACCGGACGGTGAGTTGACCTGCTTCCACGTCGGGCAGCATGTCGGCCGTGGCCTTGAACACGGACTGGAGGAAGCGCCGGCCCTCCTCCGCGTGTCGAGCGAGCAGCGGATCGAGGAACCGAGTAAGTGCACTCTCCGCGCGGTAGGCGGTCAACTTGATGACGTCCACGATCACCTTGCGCTCACGCTCGAGCTTCACGATCTTCTCGGGATCCAGCAGGGTGTGGATGGGGACCTTCTTGGGTAGGTCCACGATGGAAGCGGTCAGCCTCTCGATCTTGGCTTCGTGCTTGAGAATCTCCGCATCGATCTGCTCTTCATCCAAGTACTTCTTCCCCACACGGACCTTCTTGTCGGGGACGAGATCCAGGCACTTGTCGATGAGCCGGGTTCGCGCCGCACGGGCCACAGCTCGCTTCTTCTCGAGCGCTTTGCGCTCGGGTGACGTAACAAGCCGGTCGGGATCAGCCGGTTCCACCGCGTTCGTGCACAGGTGGTTCAGATCGAACTCCTGCTCCATGTAGCGGAAGAAGTTCTCCTGGCCCCAGCGGCCGAACATGGTGTGTGCTGCCTCGAGAGTCGGGCGCTCCCCGTCCGTGGTGATGATGGCAGTCTGGTGGCCGGTGTCGGTGAGGCGACGGATCTCGCGCACCTTCAGCCCGTTCGAGAGCTTCACTTCCCTCTCAGAAAGTCGGTACGTGACCGTGCGACCATCGACAGTTCCCTTCATCTCCTCGAAGAAGCGCTCCTGCCAGCGCGACTGCTTGCCCTTGCGGTAGGTCAGGACATCGAAGCCCTTCAGCTTCCAGATTGCGAATCGCTCCGGACTCCAGCCCTCGCGGTCGAACGAGAGCGTCACCCGGCGGTCGGATCCCACAAGACGGCGGATCTCCGGGAGCATAGTGGAGTCGAGCATGTCCAGCATGCCCTCGGTGGCCGGTGCGGTTACGAAGAAGACCGGATCGAAGCGACGGTCGTTGACGTGGAAGTCCTTGGTGCCCGGCATGGGCCGACCTCGCTGCTGGACGTGGAGCTTGGGGAGCGTGTGCGTGCGCCCGTTGTAGGGGCGCACATGGCCGTCGATGTACAAGACGCCGAGTTCTTCCGGCGCGGCCTTGGCCCAACGCTCCGTGAGGTTCTTCGCGAAGGTGCGTGCGCGTCCCCGATCGCCCAACTCCGAGAGCTTGCGTCGCAGTGTCTTCACCTCCGGCGCGCGGTCCAGTCCGATGAGCATCCCCAACTCGCCCGGCGCATGTCCGGTGATCTGTTCGGGTGTGCGGATGCGAAGCAAGGCCATGAACGCGAAGGTGAGCAGGATCGAGCGAAGCCCGAAGAATCCGCTCTTCAGGCGACCGTAGACCTTCTGGCCTACCTCCAGGAGCCCCTCATGCATCAGCGCAGGGAGGGCGAGAAGTACGCCCGCACCTGGCACGGCCTCGACTGCCTGGAACTCGGGCGGGGCCTCGGAGAGCTGGCCCATCCGAGCCAGGGCCCGGTCAAGGTTCCGCTTGACGGCGACACCAGATTCGCACGCCTGATCCTCGGCCGCACGCGCCCCCGGACTCCGAAGGTCGAGTTCCGGCTCAGGTGCGGGGGTCGGCCTCGGCACCGTGGATTCCCGGGTCAGTCTGCCCTGCTTGACGGCGTTGCGGATCGTGCCTTCGCTGACACCCACTTCCGCAGCCGTGGCGCGCATGGACGCCCCTCGGTCCAGTAGATCCTGCGCGTCACGCAGCACGGCGGGGGGCAGAAGACGCGGGCCCTTGGGGCCGCGTCGCTTGCCCGCGAGACCTGCGATGCCTTCGTCCTCCAGTCGTCTTCCGTCCCTG
>JAUXCH010000814.1 GCA_030618975.1 Planctomycetia bacterium | reverse complement strand
TTCATGCGCCCGTAGTCGACCTTGTCGAAGTAGTTTTTCTCCGTGCCGGTGTGGTTCTGCGACGTGTGGGCCACGCCCTTCGGCGTCCAGCCCTCGCGCTGCGGTTCGACCCCGAGGATGACGACCGCGCTCTGGATCGTCGGTTCCTTGTCCTTCGAGCCCTTGGGCGGTTCGTGCTCGATCCTGGCCTCGGCGCGGCACAGCATCCCCTGCTTGACCCCCTCGTTGGAGGCGATCGACTTCCATTCGAAGATGGAGTCCTCGGGCAGCGTCCACTTCACGTTGTGGGTCGGAAAGGTGATCGTTCGGCCTTCGCGCGACGGGGCGCTCTCGTCGCTCTCCTCCACGTCCTCGGCGCCGGGAGGGGTCTCGGGCGCCTCCTCCTCGGGGCCCGCTCCCTTGAGGAGCCGGTAGCCCCGCCGGAGCGCGTCGACCTCCTTGGCCTGCTTGGCATCCGCCCCGTCGGTGAGGCGGAAGATCATCTGGTGGAAGACCCCGCCGATCTGGAGGTTGTAGATCTTGAGCAGAACGGGGCTGTCCTGCTTGTCGAGGCCCTTGATGAGGACGAGGTCGCACTCCAGGCCGGAGAGCTTGCCCTTCGTCACCTTGGACCCCTGGACGGCCGTGAGGCTCGCGCTCAGGCCGGCCTTCAGCTCCAGCGTCATGTCGCCGAGCGGGAGGTCGTTCGTCGGGACGACGCGGATGATGACCGTCGCGAGAGTGCCGCCTGCCCTGCGGTAGAGCGACGCGACGTAGCCGTCCTGGATCTGCTGCGAGCCCAACTCGGACCACTCCCAGGAGTCCGACGCCTGCAGCTTGAAGTTCTTGTCCGCGAAGGTCTTCTCCTCGGCGCAGACCAGCCCTGGCGCGAGCAGCACCAGGAGGGCGACCAGGAGGGCGAGGAGAGCCGGAAGACGGGCGAATCGGCGCATGGGGGACTCCTTCGGGGCCACCGAGTCTAACGCGGCGGCCCCTTCTCCCCCTGCCCCTGCCCGAAGATCCCGCCCCACGCCGGTGTCACCACCGGGAAACGGTCGGAATCGCGCCCCGGGTTGCTAGGCGTCTTTCTCGGCGTCCTCCCCGGCGTCCTCCTCGTCCTCGGGCCGCACCCACGCCATGGAGACGAGTCGATCGCCCGCGGGCAGCCGGATGGCCTTCACGCCGCCCGTGTTGCGGCCCATCGCACGGAACTGGGCCTCCGTCACCTGCATGCGGATCGTCTGGCCGCGCTCGGTGATCAGGATGATCTCGTCGCCGTCGCGGACCGTCCGGGCCGCCACGACGGGCCCGTTGCGCCTCAGGCCCGCCTGTGAGAGGTTGCGCACGCCCTGGCCGCCGCGTTTCTGCGGCGGGTACTCGCCGAACACGGTCCGTTTCGCGTAGCCGCGCTCGAAGATGCTCAGGAGCGCAGCCTCCTCGTCGACGAGGGCCACGCCGACGACGTGGTCTCCGTCCTTCAGCGAGATGCCCTTCACCCCGCTCGCCGTGCGGCCCATGGTCCTCACCTGGTCGACGGGGAACCGGATGGCCTGGCCCAGCGCCGTGAGCAGCACGATCTCCTGGGATGCGTCCACCAACCGCGTGGCGATCAGCTCGTCGCCCTCGCGCAGCCCCACCGCGAGGATTCCGCCGCGGTGGATGTTCTTGTAGTCGGAGAGGAACGTTCGCTTCACCCGGCCGTGCCGTGTCACGAAGAACAGCGCGCGCTCGTCTTCGAGGTGGCGGAGGTGGAGCACGTTCTGGACGGTCTCGCCCTCCTCGAGCTGCAGGAGGTTGACCAGCGCCCGACCCTGCGCGTAGCGCCCCATGACGGGGATGCTGTAGGCCATCTCCTTGAGCACGCGGCCCCGGTTGGTGAAGAACAGCAGCCAGTCGTGGGTGTTCACGACGAGGAGGTGTTCGGCGAAGTCTCCCTCCTTGGACTCCGATCCCCGGATGCCCTTGCCGCCACGGCGCTGCTTGCGGTAGTCGTCGAGCTGTGTGCGCTTGATGTAGCCCTCGTGCGAGAGCGTCACGACGACGTTCTCCGGGACCACGAGATCCAGGGTCATGTACTCGCCCTGCGCGTCCTCGATCTGGGTGCGCCGGGCGTCCGGGTGGCGCTCCTTCATGAGCTCCATGTCCGCCTCGATCAGCGCGATCACGTTCTTCTCGTCGGAGAGGATGCGGCGGTACTCGCGGATCTTCTCGAGGAGCTCCTCGTGCTCCCGCTCGAGCTCCAGGCGCTGCAGCCCCGTCAGACGCTGCAGGCGCATCTGCAGGATGGCCTCCGCCTGCGCCGTCGTGAAGCCGAAGCGCGTGATGAGCCCGGCCTTCGCCTCCTTGGGATCGCTGCTCGCACGGATGAGGGCGACGATCTCGTCGATGAGGTCGAGCGCCTTCAGGAGGCCCGTGACGATGTGGTCGCGCTCTTCCGCCTTGCGCAGCAGGTACTGCGTACGGCGGGTGATGACCACCTTGCGGTGGCGGACGTACTCCTCGATCAGCTTCTTGAGCGGGCACAGCACCGGCCGCCCGTCGAC
>JAUXCH010000297.1 GCA_030618975.1 Planctomycetia bacterium | reverse complement strand
TCGATGAGGCGGTGCCGGTACTTCATCGCCTCGACAACATACCGCTTTCCCACGCCTGTGGATACCGTTTTCCCGCGCCAGCGAGTGCCGTTTTCCCGCGCCAAACCGACTTGTCAGTCTGAGGGCGCGGAGAGCAGGGGTGCCCGCACGGTGCGCCGTGCGACGTTCCGGGCCCACGTGACGGCGGCGCCGACCCGCGCCACGACGTCGGCAACACGGGCTTCGCGTTCTGCGCAGTCCATGTCCGGGATCGTGAAGACGTGCGTGGTCACGAAAGCTCCGGCTCGTGTAGCCCTCAGGACTTCTCGAAGTGCTTCCGATTCCGCTCCAGGACGTCCAAGAGGACTTCAGGCGCGCCGTGTTCCGCCGCTTGGGGCGGAACACGGCGATGCGCTCCTAACGAGCCAGGTACTGGCCGTAGTTCTCGGCCGCTAGTTCGTCCAGGAATCCGCGGTTGTGATCCGGACCCACGCCGACCGTATGGATCGTGATCCGTCGGTCGCGGTTCATCTTGGCGATCTCCTCCCGGATCAACTTGGGCTCGATGATCTTGCCCCGGTTGGGCTTGCCGTCCGTCATCAGGAAGATCGTGTCCGCGCCTCGCGCCAACTGCTTCGACATCCGGCGCGAATCGATGATCAAGAACGCCTGCTCGAGGGCGTCGTAGATGTTCGTCGCACCAATGGCCGGGAGGGCATCGATCCAGGAGAAGGCCTTCTCCTTGTTCGCCTTCGTCGCCGCAATCATCTTCCCCGCCTTGTACACACGCACGTCCGCAGCGTACGCGACCACGTTGAAACTCGCCTTGCCCCGCTCGTCCGACGCCGACAACGACCGGATGGCGTTCTTCAACTCTCGCTTGGCGATGTCGATGCGCATCTGACCCTGGGCGTTCGTGCCACCGTGTTCGCCCATCGATCCCGAGATGTCGATCACGAAGATGACGTGCTTGCTGTCCGTCTTGATGCCGTAGAAGGACGTGCTGCCTTCCCCCTCCGCGTCGATGCGCACGGCCGGCAGGTCGTCCTCGACCGGACCCAGTCGCTCCCCCGTCCGCCAGGCGTCCCGCACCGCGGCCCTGTTCTTCCGCCACCACGTGCGCCAAGCGGGAATCGAGGTCGGAAGATCCGCCTCCTCGCCGACCATGCGAGCCAGGGCCGTCAGGTAGTGGCGGTGCAACACCCCGCTTTCCTGATCGACGCGCTCGAGGAGCGCGTCCACCACGCGCTCCTCCCGATAGAACGAGAGGCCCAGCAGTGCCGAGACGCGAATCTGCCAGCGAGGATCGGTCAGACGTTCGAGCAGCAGGTCGATGCTCCCGGGGTGGTTCTGCCTGCCTAGGGCTTCCAGTGCCGCCTGCGCGACCAGAGGTTGCACGTCCTGTGCGTAGCGCCGAAGCGCCTCGGTGACGTCGGCGCCGGCCACGTAGCCCAGGAGCCGGACGAACTCCCGCTCTTCGGGAGACTGCCCACGGCCGGCCTCCTTGAGGAGTGCCTTCAACGCCACCGTGCGCTCCGTGCCGTCGATCTCCCCGAGGACGCGCCCCATGGCCTCCCGAGTGCGTTGGGCAATCCTCTTCTCGTCCAGAACCTCGGTGTACAGCTTCTCGACGCGTCCCTTCTCGTCGATCCACGCCTGCTCGGCCGGGGTGACGAGGATGCCTCCCCCCGGCTGGACCTTCTTCTTCTGGAGGGCGCGTTCCATGGCCGGCGCCTGCTTGTCGTGATCCGCTTTACGCTTGGCCCACGCCTTCTGCAGCTTGTGAACGAACTTGAGTTGTCCCTTGTGCGCCGAGATCAGGACCGGTACGGCGCGTCCGTCCCGGGCGCCGGCGAGGAGTCGCACGGCCTCCCGCTTCCGCCCCCGGAGAGTGACCCGGATAGCAGGGTCTCGAGCCCCGCCGATTTTCCACGTGTCCTGGAATCTCCTCTGCAGGGCGCGCCAGTCCTCGTTCTCGGCTGCGGCATCGGACATCAGGCAGGCCAGGAGGCATACGGCGGCTGCCGCCGCCAAGGAACCAGAACACCGCATGGCGTACGTCATACCGCTATCGTCGTCCGGACGGAAGCGTAGAGGTGCGCGCCCGCCGGTGGTCTGGTTCTCGAGTCCCCAGCGGTCGCTGCGGTAGACCGTGCCGCCCTCCCTCGCAGACACCCAGTCGGATTCGCTGCGAATGTAGCGCGCCATCCCCCGCATCCGGCGGGCCGACCGCGGTCGAGGAAACGGCACGGGGATTCCCGTAGACTGACTCGATGCGCCTTCGCAGCCGCATCCTCCTGGGAGCTGCCGTCGCCCTCCTGCTTCTCGTCACGGCGGCCGCCGTGTACCTGGTTCCGCGTCGAGCCGCGCTGCGTTGCCTGCTCGCCTTCACCGAGGAAGTGCCGGCCGACGACGCGCAGCCCGAGGGGTTCGAGCGGGTCCGCGACGCCGCCCGGCTCGGCGTCGCCGACGCGTGGGTCGCGCGGCCCGACGACGAGAGGCCGCATCCGACGATCCTCTTCGTGGCGGGCATCGCTCCCCAGGGGCTGGGCGACGGCCGCATCGTCCGCGCGGTCGACGCCTTCCGCCGCGGCGGGTTCGTCGTGGTGGCTCCGCTGATTCCCGGTCTCGTGGATCCCGGCGCTGAGAACCGGGACGAGGGGAGCCTCGGCCGCCTCCTCGTCGCCCTGGAGCGCGGCGCCGTCCCCGACGCCGACTTCGAACGCGCGGGCGTCGTGGCGATCAGCGTCGGCGCGCCCTACGCGCTGCGCGTCCTGGCGCGTCACGTGGAGGCAGGCGGCAGGCGACCCGACGCCTTTCTCGCGATCGGAGCGCCGGCCGACTTCGACCGCTGCGCGAAGCGGTGGTTCGAAACGCCGCCGCTCGGCAAGGAGGAGCCCGAGACCCAGGAGGAAGAGCTCCGCCACGCCGCGGACCTCGCCCGCAACATGCTGTGGCGCGCGGCGGCCCGCAAGATCGTCGGGCACGACGCGGACGCGGAGCGACTCGACACCTGGCTCACGGAGAAGTGGGTGCCGGAGAAGGCGCCGGAGGGCCTCGAGAGCGACGCCGGACGCGTGTACGCCGCGATGGTCCTGGGCGTACCGGAGGGGTGGCGGGCCCGTCGCGACGAGGTGCTCACGGCGACGGATCGCTGGACGAAGTGGTTCTCGCCCGTGCGGTTCGTCGACGAGCTGGAGCCGCTCCGCGGCATGCCCGTCTACCTGCTGCACGGGGAGTCCGACCCCTTGGTCCCCGCAACCGAGATGCAGCCGCTCGCCGATCTGCTGCGGCCCCTCCTGCCGGTCACGACGCTGAGGAGCCGCATGCTGAGCCACACGGACGTCGGCGACGTGGGACTCGGAGAGCGCCTCGCCCACCTGGACTTCATGACCGACTTCTTCGATTCCGTGAGGGAGTGACGACCCGGGCCTTGGCGCGGGACGCACGCCCCCGCAACGTGGGGATGGAGGTAGACCGTCGGAAGCCACAGAAATCTGCTGCAGAAGTTCGGCCGCTGGCTCGGACGCGGACACCGCCGGCGTGCCTTCCGCCGCACGCTCGAGGCGACGGCCGGCGATCCCTCCTGGGTGCGCGCGGTCGCGCGGCCGCCCTCGCGAACGCGCCCGATCCTCGCGTGGTGGTGGCGCGCTTCGCCGCGGCAAGGCAACTTCGGCGACGAGCTCGGCTGGCTGCTGCTGGAGAAGCTCACGGGGCGACGCGTCGAACGAACCGCCCTCGCGCGCTGCGACGTCGTGAGCGCGGGCAGCCTCCTGGAGACGACGCTTCGCCACGGGGAAGGCAACCGGCCCGTGGTCTGGGGCTCGGGCTTCCTCGCGGCGGGCGACCCCGTGCCCTCCGACAGGCTCGCCTTCGCGGCCGTGCGCGGCCGGCTGACGCGGGAACGCATCGAGGGGGGCGCGGACCTGGCACTCGGCGATCCCGGACTGCTGGCGGACGTGCTGGTCGAGGCGCGCCCGCGCCGCCATGACCGGATCGGGTTCCTCCCCCACCGCCACGACCGGGGAAAGGCAACCGTCCGGGCCTTCGCCGCGAGACCCGAGGTCGACCTGCTGGACGTCCACGCGAGTCCCCTGGACGTGCTCGAGAGGATGGCGGCGTGTCGCTTCGTGCTCTCCTCGAGCCTGCACGGGCTGATCGTCGCGGACGCGCTCGGGATCCCGTCCTGCTGGGTCGCACCGACGTCGACGGTGGAGGGTGCGGGCTACAAGTTCCGCGACCACTACAGCGTGTTCGACATGGAACCGCCACGGGCAACCCTCGAGGGGTGGGCGGAAGATCCCTGGCCCCGGGTCGAGGAACACGAGGCGGCTTGGTCCCGACCGGGCCTCGACGACCTGCGCGCCGGTCTCCTGGACGCGCTACGCCACTCCGGAATCTGAGCCCTCGGCCTCCGTCTGCGCGCGAGCGACAGCTTCGCGCACGGCCCGCCGGGCCAGGCGGGCGATCCACACGACGACGAGGAGGCTGGCCGCCAGACCAAGGATCACGAGGACGTCGTGCCAGGGGCCGACCGCTTCCCGCCGCTCGGCGGCGGACGCGAGGTTCCGCCCCGCGTAGCCGACGTAGACCTCGACCACGAACGCGGGGATCAGTCCCAGGCACGCGAGCACGTACGGTCCGAAGCGCACACCCGTCGCGCCGAGCAGGTAGCTCACCGTGGTCGGATTGAACGGCGTCAGGCGGAGGAGCCACTGCAACTTCACCTGGTCGTGCCGTACGGCACGCTGGATCGCGGCGAGCCGCGGATGCCGGCCGAGCCAGGCGTCGATCCGGTCGCGCAGCAGGGTCCGCGCGAGAAGGTACTGGAGCGCCGCCGCGAGGATCCCGGCGAACGACACCACCAGCGTCCCCCACAGCATGCCGAACACGGCGCCGGCCACGAGGGCGAGGAGGGTGTCCGGCACGAAGACGGTGGTGAGGACGAGAAAGACGCCGACGTAGGCGAGCAGGCTCCAGAGTCCGAGGCCGTGGATCCAGGCCTCGATGGTGCCCAGGTTCAGCGCCGTCGCCCGCCCGAGGAGGACGACGGCGAGGACGAGCAGGGCGGCCGCCGTCAGCCGAAGCAGGCCGCCGCGCCGCACGGTGGGGTCACTCGTCCGTACCGGCGCCGGCGGGGGGCTCCACCGGCGACTTCTGCACGGCGAGGAACGACGCGGCGGCACCGGCCACCGTGGCGATCAGGGTGAGGTAGAGACCGAAGGACTTGCCGGCTTCCACCTTCATCATTCCGCCCATGCCCTGCGGCGTACCCGGAAAATCGCTGAACACGTCGATCAGCGTGACGATCGCCGCGAGAGCGAAGAGCCCCAGCGAGGCGAACAGGTGCTGCCGCTCGTCCAGGGGCAGGAGGTCGGTCTTGCGGACGACGACGAGAGCGGCCGCCGCCGCGCCGAGCAGGGAGAGGATGATCACGAAGACGCCGTTGAAGTTGCCCTCGGTTCCGTTCAGGGTACTCCCTCCCCCGGATGCGCCCAGCATGGCGCGCGCCTCCGAGGGCATCCCGCTCACGTCGATGGAGACCGAGTACGAATACCACGGCATGAGCACCGCGACGAAGGCGACGATTCCGCACACGACCGCGATGGTTGCCAGCTGCTTCCGATCCATCTCGTCCTCCTCCTGGGTTTCGACAGGATGCCGCAGGCACCGGCCGGCCGCAACCGGCCGGCTAGAGGTTGCGGCGGTACTTGCCCCCCACCTCGTACAGCGCGTGGGAGATCTGGCCTAGGGAGGCCACGCGGACGGTGCTCATGAGCTCCGCGAAGATGTTGTCTCCGGAGCGCGCCACCTCCTGGAGGCGGACGAGCGCGGCGGCCGTTTCGTCGGCGTGCCGCCCCTGGAAGTCGGCGAGGTCGACGAGGCGCTGCTCCTTCTCCTCGGGGGTGGCGCGGGTGAGCTCGTCGACGCGGGTCATCAGGTTCTCGCCCTCGTCGGGCAAGAACGTGTTCACGCCGACGATCGGGAGTTCCCCTGAGTGCTTGAGGTACTCGTAGACGAGACTCTCCTCCTGGATCTTCCCGCGCTGGTACTGCGTCTCCATCGCGCCCAGCACGCCGCCGCGGTCGTTGATGCGCTGGAACTCCTCGAGGACCGCGTTCTCGACCATGTCGGTGAGCTGCGTCGCGAACCAGGAGCCCTGGAGGGGGTTCTCGTTCTTCAGCCAGCCCAGCTCCTTGGTGCAGATGAGCTGGATGGCCATCGCACGGCGCACGCTCTCTTCCGTCGGCGTGGTGATGGCCTCGTCGTAGGCGTTGGTGTGCAGGCTGTTGCAGTTGTCCTGCAGTGCGAGCAGGGCTTGGAGCGTCGTGCGGATGTCGTTGAACTGGATCTCCTGCGCGTGCAGGCTGCGGCCACTGGTCTGGATGTGGTACTTGAGCTTCTGGCTGCGCTCGTTAGCTCCGTAGCGATCCCGCATGGCAACACTCCAGATGCGGCGTGCGACGCGACCGATGACCGTGTACTCGGGATCCAGCCCGTTGCTGAAGAAGAAGGAGAGGTTCGGCGCGAAGTCGTCGATG
>JAUXCH010000651.1 GCA_030618975.1 Planctomycetia bacterium | reverse complement strand
GCGAGTCCTCGCTCTCCAGGTTGGATGCGTCGCGGACACGTCTGGTGGCTTCCACACGCATGGGGTGTAAATGGGGATCCTTGCGGTGCCGAGCTCGATCAGGTACTCGCGACTCGTGACGAGCGGGCTGCGGCCGAGCCGGAAGAGGCTCACGCGCAGCCGCGTGCCGACCTCGGAGCGCGCGTCGCCCGCGATCCGGCGAGCCCTCCCGCAGCTGCGCTAGCCCTCGCCCTCGGCGAGTCCGTGGGCCCGCAGTTCCCGCACCAGACCCTCGACGCCCGCAGTCGCCGCCTCGAGCGTCACGTCGAAGCTCTCGACCAGGCGTGACGGGATCTCCTCCGTAGGCAGGCCTTCCACGAGCAGACGCCAGATCTCCGACCCCGTCTCGTTCAGGCCGAAGTACTTCCCGCTCTCCACGTCGACCAGCATCGCCTCGCCGTCCAGGTCTCGGAACAGCGTGGAGTCGGGGATGCGAAGACGCGGCATGTCGGTCACCCTCGAGAGGGAGGTCATCCTAGTGGCAACGACGGATCCGCGGCCGGGATGTCCCCTGCGCGATCTCGTGGAGGCGCCTCTTCCCCGGGCCGACTTGCCGGGATCCCGCACGCTGGCGCTCCCTACGCCGCGGGCAAGACCACCCTCCCGAGACCGCTCTCTCCCACCCCCAGACCCGTGCGCTTGGAGTCGGGTCTTCGGTCCGGCCGAGCCACGCAGGCACCGGGCGAGCGGGGCACCAATCCTCGCGACCCTGCTCGACCCCCGTAGAATCGCGTTCAAGCCGCGAGAGGTGAGCACACGAGTAGAAAGGCGGTTGAGGACACAATGGTCAAGGACCTCGTCACGAATCCCAACGTCGTGCTGCGCAAGGAGTTCGACGACTGGGCCGTCCTCTTCGATCCGGACACCGGCGATGCCGTGGGCACCAACCCGATCGGCGTCACGGTCTGGAACGCGCTGGACGAGTGCGACACCCTCGAGGACCTCGCGACCGTCGTCCGAGCGTCGTTCGAGGACGTTCCGGACACCGTCCAAGACGACATCGAGGCCTTCGTGGCCGACCTCCTTGCCAAGGGTCTCGTGGGCAAGGTGGTGGAAGAGCGGCCTTGATGGAGGGGCAGGACGAGTTCCAGCCCGCCGTGCTCCCGCAGGAAGCGCCGCGCGTCATGCGGACCCCGCGCGGGCTCGACATCGCGCTCACCGCCCGGTGCAACCTGCGCTGCAGCTACTGCTACTTCTTCGACAACGAGGTCGTCCAGTACGAAGACCTCCCCACGGAGGAGTGGCTGCGTTTCTTCGAGGAGTGCGGAAGGCTGGGCGTCATGGATCTCACGCTGGCCGGCGGCGAGCCGTTCCTGCGCGAGGACCTCCACGAGCTCATCCAGGGCATCGTCGAGAACCGCATGCGGTTCAGCCTGCTCAGCAACGGGAGCCAGATCACGGCCGAGACGGCCTCCTTCCTCGCCGCCACGGGTCGATGCAGCCACGTGCAGGTCTCCGTGGACGGAGGCGACGCCGAGGCGCACGATGCCGCACGGGGCGAGGGCTCCTTCGAGCGAGCCGTCGAGGGCATCCGCACGCTCCAACGGGCGGACGTGAACGTCGCGGTCCGGGTCACGATCCACAAGCACAACGTGCACCGTCTGGAGGAAACCACCCGGTTCCTGCTCGAGGACCTGGGGCTGCCTGGCTTCTCGACGAACTCCGCGGGCTACCTCGGGTCCTGCCAACAGCACAGCTCGGGGCTGCTGCTCACGGTCGAGGAGCGCTCGGAGGCGATGGAAGCGCTGGTGCGCCTCGAACGGGCGTACCCGAACCGGATCTCGGCCACGGCCGGCCCGCTGGCGGAAGCGCGCATGTGGCGAGAGATGGTCGACGCCCGCGCGGCAGGCGCCCCCCCCATCCCGGGCCGGGGGTGCTTGAGCGGCTGCGGCTGCCACGCGACGAAGTTGGCCGTCCGCTCCGACGGCCGCTACATCGTCTGCGGCCTGCTGCAGGACGACACGCTGGGCCGCATCAACGAGGATGCCCTCCAGGACGTCTGGCTCGAGAGCTCGACCCTGGCCACGTTCCGCAGCCGTCACAGGGTCCCCCTGCGGACGTTTCCCGAGTGTCGGACGTGCGAGTACGTCGACTACTGCACCGGGAACTGCCCGGCGCTGGCCCTGAGCCTCACGGGCGATGCGCAGCGGCCTTCCCCCGACGCCTGCCTGCGACGATTCCTGGAGCAGGGGGGCCGGATCCCGGAGACGGTGGTCGAAACCGCCGTACGCCCCGATGCCGACAGGTCCCGGAGGACACCCAGTTGATGCCGCCGACACCTCCCGACGGACCCGTCGCGCCGCCGCTGACCACCTTCTACATGTACATGACCGAGGGGTGCAACCTCGCGTGCCGTCACTGCTGGCTGGCCCCCAAGCGGGACGACGACGGGACCCGCTTCCCCGTGCTGGACGTGGAGGACATCGAGCAGGCTCTCGCAGAGGCCGCTCCCCTCGGCCTCCAGCGGGTCAAGCTGACCGGCGGGGAGCCCTTCCTGCACCCCGAGATCCGTCGTGTGCTGGACCTCATCCAGGCCGCGGACCTGCAACTGACCGTCGAGTCCAACGGCGTCCTCCTGACGCCCGAGATCGCGGCCCGGCTGGCCACCTTCGAGTCACCCTCCGTCTCCATCAGCCTGGACGGCGCCGATGCCGCCACGCACGAGGACGTTCGCGGGGTCGCGGGCTGCTTCGAGGGCGCCCTGGCCGGGGTCCGGAATCTGGTCGAGGTGGGCATCCGCCCCCAGATCATCTTCTCGCTCCTGCCCAGCAACGTCCACCAGATGGAGGCGATCGTGGCGTTGGCGGAGGAACGGGGCGCCTCGTCCGTCAAGTTCAACATCATCCAGCCGACCGGCCGCGGCGACGTGCTCCACAGCCGCGAGCGTGTCCTCGACGTGCCCGAGCTGATCCGCCTGTCGCGCTGGGTGGACTCGGACCTCCAACGGCGCTCCTCGGTCGCTCTGTTCTTCGACACCCCCCCCGCGTTCCGATCCCTCAAGCGCCTCCATGGGTCGGGCGGCGCGGCCACGTGCGGCATCCTTGGCATCCTCGGCCTGATCCCCGGCGGCTGGTACGCCCTCTGCGGCATCGGGGAGTTGGACGAGGAGATGGTCTTCGGGCGTGTGGGGCGTGATCCGCTGGCCAGCGTCTGGAGTCAGTCCAACGTCCTGCGGGCTCTGCGGGACGGCCTGCCCGACGACCTGACCGGTACTTGTCGAACGTGCCTGATGCGACACATGTGCCTCGGGTCGTGCATCGCCCAGAACTACCACAGCACGGGGAATCTCTTCTCCCCGTTCTGGTTCTGCGAGGAAGCCACGCGGCTCGGGCTCTTCCCGCCCTCGAGGGTGGCCGTGGGCACGGAGGAAGCCCAGCCCGCCGCGAGACCGGCCGGAGCCTGAGGTTACCGGAACCGGGTGGAGCCGCTCCAACCAGGGTTCCGGCTGCCCCGGGGGTGAGCAAGACCCATGGCAGCCCAGGGCCAGACGAACTTCGAGTGAGCGAGAACGGCCCGCGAG
>JAUXCH010000226.1 GCA_030618975.1 Planctomycetia bacterium | reverse complement strand
GCATCCTGCGAAACCACGCCCGGGCGTTGCGCCGGCGTCGCGCTCGAGCCCCCGATCCCCGTCGGCTCGGAGCGCGGCGGAAGGGCGCCCCGCCTCAGGACGCTTCGGGACGGGCAGCGGGGGACCGGGTGCGGCAAGCGCTCGATCGACTCTCAGAGCCCTACCGTACGGTCGGGCTCCTCCACTGGTGCTACGGCCTGTCTCCCGCCGAGATCGCCCAGCTGCGCGGAGAGCCCCCGGGGACGACGCGTTCCACCCTTTCGCGCGCGCGCCAGCGCCTGCGGGACCGGCACCCCGCGGGCGCCGTTCTGCTCGGTCTGGGCGCGATGCCTCGCGGGTTCGCCGTGCTCCGCGCGGAGATCCTCCGGCACGCAGGGAGTGCCGCCGCGAGCGCCGCTGCGAGTCCCCTCGTCGTCCTCTTGGGAGGTCTGGCCGTGAAGAAGATCCTGTTCGGTGCGGCCGCCGTCGTGGCGCTCGCGCTCCTCGCCTGGGTCGGCCCCTGGCGAGACGCCGACGACGCGTCTTCCGAAGACGCATCGGATGTCGTCGCGGATGCGCCCGGGGCCCCGCCCGCGCCGATCGAGGACGCGCCCGTGCTCGCTGGACGCTCCGAGGCGCCTGGCGACGAACCTCTCCCTGTCCTTCACGAACACGCCGTGCGGGGAATCGTCGTGGACGGCACGGGGGCACCGGTGGCCGGCGCGCGCGTGTTCGCGGTGCCGGCCGACCATCCCGCGGAGGGACTGGAGACGGCCGACGTGCTGGACGTCTCCTCCGGGGGGAGCCGAAGCGACGCCCGGGGACGCTTCGAGGTGGAGGTCCCCGAGGGTCTGCTCGGCGTCGACCTCCAGGTGATCGCCGCGGGCTTCGCACCCGAGCTCACGAGAGACGTGCGGGTCGGAGAACACGTCCGGGTGGTCCTCGACCGTCCCGCCTGGCTCTCCGGACGGGTCCTCGACGTCGAGGAGCGGCCGGTTTCTGGAGCCCTCGTCCGCGTGCGGGGGCTGCTCGGCGCCCTGCCCTTCGAATACGAGGTCCGGGTCGGCGACGACGGCGCCTACCGCATCGAAATCCCTCTCAGCCCCGCCGAGGTGCTGAGCTTGCGGGGGTTTCCGCTCGCCTGGCACCTGGAAGTCGAGGCCGATGGCTTCGCACCTCTCGTTCGCAGCGGCCCTTGGCTCGCGGGGGCGTGGCGTGCACGCCCGGGTCGGACGTACGCCCGGGACCTCGTCCTCGTGCGCGGGGCCACCTTGGCGGGACGTGTCCTGGAAGCCGGAGGAGAGCGTCCCGTGCCGCATGCCCAGGTGGCGGTCTGGACCCACGCCGGCCAGCTCAGCGTCAGCTTCGGAGACGGGCGTCGCGTGGTCCTCGCGGACGGGCTGCGGCTCCTCGGACGGACCTCGACCGACGACGAGGGGCGCTTCGAGATTCGGGGCCTGCCCGCACGGGGCGTCGACTCCGTGGGCTCCGGGGGGAGCCTCGGCTTTGCCGCCTGCTGGAAGGAGGGCCTCGCCACGGCCGGTACCCGGCTCCCCACCCCGGAGGACGGCGAGCGTCTGGAGCACGACTTCGTCCTGCGCCCGACGGGCAGGATCGAAGGGCGCGTCCTCGGACCCGACGGCGGACCCGGTCCGGCGTGCCGGGTGGTGGCGTACGTGGAGGCGCCGCCGAACTTCTCGGAGGCCTTCGTGGGGCCGCCGCCGGCAGCCGGCGCGCCGTCCGCGTCGGCGAGGACGGACGCGAACGGTGCGTACGCCCTTCCCGCCGCCCCCGCCGGGGTGGGTGAATCCGTGCCGGTCACGGTCCTCGTGAACCCGCTGGGTCCGACGGGCGGTTTCACGTTCGAGCGGAGGAGCGTCCACCTGCGAGCCGGCGACGTCGTCACGGCCCCCGACGTCACGATCGGAATCCCGGATGCGGCGTACGTGCACGCTCGCGTGCGCGTGCTCGATTCCCACGGAGTGCCCCTGCGAGGGGCGGAGGTGGCGCGCGACCTGACCTCCACGATGGCCTGGTCCGACGACCAGGGTCTCGTCCGTCTGCGCTGGTCACGGAGCAGCGGGGTCAATCCGCCCGAGGCGCTCCTCGTGCGCGCCCGCGGCCACGCACCGCTGCCGATTGCCGTTCGCTACACGGAGGGCGACCCCGAGACCACCGAAGTGCGCTTGGAACCGGGGCACGTTCTCCGCGGGCGGGTACTGCGAGCCGACCGCACTCCCGCTCCGAGCGTGCGCGTCACGGTGGCTGACGGCCGTCTGCCCGTGGACCGGGTCTTGACGGGGCAACCCTTCGCACCGGGAGGTCTCGCGGCAGGGGATCCGCCGACGCTCGGCGTCCTGGGGCGCGCGTTGACCGAGGAGGACGGGAGCTTTCGCATCCGCGACCTTCCGACCGGACCGTACCACGTCGAGGTCGTCGCCAAACGGGAGCTACGGGGCGTTCGACCGGCGCCCGCACCCCTGCGCCTCGTGAAGACGGACGTCGCGGGTGCCGAACACGAGCTCGAGCTCGTGCTGCCGGAAGACGACGCCCCGCCGGTCGGCCGCGTCGAGGGACGCGCCACCGACGAGAACGGTCGGGGTCCTCACGGCGCGAGCGCCTGGCTCGAACGCGGGCGGGAGGCCGTCACCGCCGACCGCGTCGGCCCGGGGCGGTTCGTCATGCCGGCCGCGCCGGAGGGCGCATGGATCCTCCGGGTCGAGGCGCGGGGCTGCGTTCCCTACCGGCAGGCGGGGTTCGAAGTCGAGGCCGGTCGTACGACTTCGTTCGACGTGGTGCTCGACCGTGGCGTGGCCGTGGAGGGAAAGGCGCTCGACGCAGAGGGGAAGCCGCTCCTGCAGCACGAGGTCGGCTTCTCACCCGTACCGAGCCGGGGCCTCCGTCGCCGCCTCGTCCTGGCCGCCGTGCAGCCCGACGGGTCGTTTCGGGCCACGGGGCTCGAACCCGGCGTCTGGCGGCTCGCGGCCGCTCCACGCGGCCAGTTCCACGCGCGAGCGTCCGCCGCGGTCCCGCAGGGCAATCCACTCCTCCTCATCCCACCCGCCGAGGACACGGTTCGATACGACCGGCCGTTCGTCGCCGCCGGTTCGCTGTCGATCGCCGTGGGCGGCGAGCGCTGGCCCATGCCGGCGGGCTTCGCCGA
Organism: Planctomycetia bacterium; assembly: GCA_030618975.1. Taxonomy (GTDB): domain Bacteria; phylum Planctomycetota; class PLA2; order PLA2; family JAEUHO01; genus JAUXCH01. The sequence continues at coordinate 4,329 of JAUXCH010000226.1, read as the reverse complement.
ACCGACGGCGGAGCAGACGGCCTTCGGTCGAGCGTCGCGCATCGTCGTCCTGGACGCTTCCGGGCGGGTGCTGGTCGACCACCGGGACCTGTACGGCGGTGGGTACGTGGGCGAAGCCTCGCGGCTCGCCGTGGAGCCGGGTACGTACGTCATCCGGCTCGAGACGCCCGCCGGCGAAACGGAGCGGCGCGTCGAGGTCGGGAGCGGCCGGCGAGCCCGGGTGTACTTCGGTGGGGAGTAGGTTCCCGCAACCGGCAGCACCGCTGAGCGTCGGCTTCGTCGTCGTGGCCCGGATAGGATGCCGGCCGTGTCCGTCCGCCCTGTCCTCGCGGTGCTGCTCGCCCTCGCGGCCGGTGTCGGGGCGGTCCTGTTCCTCCTCCGGGAGTCCCCCGAGGGTTCCCGCCCGTCCGCACCGTCCGACGAGGTTCCCCCGCCCGAGGCGGAGGCCCGACTCGCGGGAACGGGAACGGTCGCGTCGCAAGACTCGTACGTGGGCGCCGACGTGGCGACGACGCTGAGCGCGTTTCGTGCCCAGCCGCCGAACGTCCCGCAGGGCGCCGTGGAGCGGCTCCGGGAGATCGTCCGCGCCGATCCCGCGCTGCTCGAACACCTGATCCGCGTCAGCCTCGGTGAGGAGGACTTCCGTGCGGGGCTCCTGCCGGCGGACTACCCGTACGACGGACGCGCCGCGGCGCACTGGGCGATCCTGGGGCTCGGGCGAACGGCCGCGCCCGCCCTCGCCGCGCGCCTCGTAGCCGAGGGGGACGGTCGTCTGCGCGAGAGACTCCTCGTCGTCCTGTGGTGCCTGGGGACCGAGGCCGCCCCGGCGACCGACGTCCTGCTCGAGCGCATGCGCGACGCGCGGCTCGCGGACCGGGAGCGGGGCGGCACGATCAACGTCCTCGGAGGGATCGGTGCGCCGGCGCGAGCGGCGACGCCGGACCTCCTCGCGTTCCTGCGGGACCCCCATGGCGATCCGCTCTTCGGGTGGGCGCTGGAGGCGATCTACTCCGTGGCCGGCATGACCGACCAGGTGCAGGGCGCCTTCACCGACCTGCTCGCCACCGACGACGACGATCTCCTCCTGGACGTGCTGCAGGTCGTCCAGAACGAGATGGGGGAGGACGTGGAGTCGCTCCGCGCGCCTATTGTCGGCCTGATCGAGGGCGGCCAGGGCGACGTGCGACGCATGGCCCTGTGGGCCCTCGAGCCCGCCGGCGTGCGCGAGCCGCCCGTGATCCGTCTCGTCGGCCGGCGCATGGAGGAGGGCGACGAAGACGAGGAGGCTGCGGCCACGGCCCTGCTCCTCGCGAGCGGCGAGCCAGGCCGCGCGGAGCTCCTCGACGTCGCCCGGCGCACGGAATACCTCGCCGTGTCGCTCAGAGCTCTACGGGCACTGACGCGAAACGGTGCCTCGCTCGACGTCCCGCCCGAGATCCTCCGGCGCTTGTTTCGCGAGTGTGACATCGCCCTGCTGGCCGACGTCGTGGGTCTCCTGCGAAGCCGCCCTGCGGGTCTCCGGGCCGGCGACTTCCTCCCGCTCCTCCGCGCCGAGCTCCGGGACCCGGACGGCGACCGCCGGTGGGCAGCGGCCCAGCTGTTCTCCAACGTCCGCGGCGACGACGAGGCCGTCCTCGCCCTGCTCGGCGAGGCCCTGGAGGACGAGACCATCCGGCCCCACGCCATCGGGAGCATGGGCTCGATGGGGCGACAGGCCGCGCGCGTCGTCCCCATGCTGGTGGGCGAACTCGCCCGCGCGCCCTTCTACGTCGTCGACGCGCTGGCAATGCTGGCCGTGGAGGTGCCTCTGGCAAAGGACGCCCTGCGCCGCATCGCGGCCAACGCCGACGACCCCGACGTGCGACAGACGGCCGCCGAGGCGCTGGAGGAGATCGAGCGCCTCGCGGCCGGACGGTGAGGTCCGTCAGTCGTCGGACGCGGTGGCCTGGATCCTCCGGCACATCACCGCCCGGTTGGGCGGAGGAAGTCGGCCTGTCCCGGGGGCCCCCTCCTCGAAACAGCTTCGGGCACCCATACGCGTAGAGCAATGACTACGACAATGCGTCTCTTGCCTGCTGTTCGGTCGCCCCACCTTGCTCTGCGCGATGCGCCCTCATGGCGGAGGGCAGGGACGGTGGAGACCGCGGTCGTCGGTGGCAAGAACGCGTCGAGAAATCCAGAATGTCGTGGTGCGCAACTCCGCGAATGCGCTGGGTATCCCGAAGCGCATCGCGGCGGGCTCGTGAAGGATTGCCGGAGGGGGGCCTGCACGCTGACGGCCGGGTCCTCCAGAGGGTGGCCGGCCCACCGATGTCGCCCGTGCGGGTTCTTGCCGCTCTCCTGCGTGTGGTGTGCGTAGCCGGAAAGCGGATTCCTTCCTTTCCGCCCCTGATCCTGGACGTTTCGCTCTATCGATCGACCCACACGAAGTGCAGGAGAGGCGAATTTACTCCCCATGCATCAGCCGATCCTGTCATGCTGAGACCACCGCCAAGCTTGGCCTGGGTCGAGCGGGCGGGGTGGAGTAGAACGGCGACTTGCGATCTCCTCTTTCAGTCCTGTCGAGCAGTTGGCGTGCTGCTGTCAGCCGCTGGCGTGGCGCCCCCGCGGAGCTGTCGTTTCGTGATGTCATCCCCGCCCTCCCACTCCGGGTAACCGTCTTGCTTGCGGTGCTCCTCGGCGCTTGGATGAGGTTTGCGAGCGTCAACCTGTACCAACGGGACGAATCGCTCTTTCGGCTGGCGTACGAATCGAGTATCTGCCAGATCGCAACGGTCGTCTTCTACGGGGTCGCAGGAGTGGCCGCTCTGGTATTGAGCGCTCGCCTGTTCCGCCATCCGAGCCCTGGAGGTCCTCGACGGTGGTGGCTCCTGGCTTTCGGGTTGGGTTGCCTTCTGGTGGCAGGCGAAGAGGCGAGCTGGGGTCAGACCTACTTGGGCTACTCAACGCCCGATTTCATTGCGCCGCACAATGTCCAGAGTGAGTTCAATCTTCACAACCTCGAGATTCCGGGACTCAAAGCGTATTGGGTGAACGACGCCCACTGGGTGCTGACGGCCGCCATCGGAACGGTCGTGCCGCTGCTGCTGGTCGCGAGTCGGAAAGTGGCGCGCGTGACCTGGGCACTCCAGGTGCCCGTGCCGCCCTGGCTGACCATGGCGGCTTGCTTCTTCGCGGCGATGCTGCTACCGACCGACGCCGATCTCTTTCGCCAGTGGGGACCGCCCTACAACGTCCCATCTGAGCTGCGCGAGTTCACGGTTGCTGCAGCCGTGCTGCTGTGGGCGTGGGCGATGCATAGGGAGCAGTCGGCTCACTTCTCTGCCTGATGTCCACATCCTCACCTGGCGACTCGACGGTCTCGTTCTTCTCAGGACTTCGGGGTGGCGTGGAGTCGGTTGGGAAGCCGTAGTACAGGGCCAACTTGCGGTAGCTGCGGTGGAGCGTCCCATCGTCCGTATGGCCGAAGGCCGCCCGGATCATCACGGCCTTCAGGTCGTCGGGCTCGAGTGCCCCACATCGTCATGTGCCGCATGACGCCGGGAGGCCCTGGGCAGGCGGCGAAGGCCTTCGTGATCGTGTCACGGCCCCTGCGGTGCCGACGACGGACCTGCGTCCGGCCCGCCGATAGGCGCCGGCGAAGACGTTGCGTACGCTCGCATTCCCCTCGGGGAACGGGGCTCCCTGCTCGTCGCTGTCGCCTGGGAGGGACGCGTCGGCAAGGCCTGGGCCGACGAGGATCTCGACGGATCGCTCGAGGGCGAGCCGCTGCGACCGTTCTACCGGGTGAGCAGGACGTTCTCCTCGACGCTCTACATCCGGGTGCCGGAGGGGGAGCCGACCACCGTCGAGACGTTTCCCGTACACATCGATCAGAGCACCGGCGACGTGGGCAAGCGCTTGGAGTACCGCGTGCGCCTCCACCGGCAGGGCGAGGTGGTCCTGGAGGCGCGGGCGCGGGCCGTGCTGCTGAAGGACGAAGATAGCGACCTTCACTTCCACGTGGCGAAGGACGCGCCGCGGCGCACTGGGCGATCCTGGGGCTCGGGCGAACGGCCGCGCCCGCCCTCGCCGCGCGCCTCGTAGCCGAGGCGGACGGCCGTCTTCGCGAGAGACTCCTCGCCGTCCTGTGGTGCCTGGGGACCGAGGCCGCCCCGGCGACTTCCTCCCGCTCCTGCGCGCCCAGCTCCGGGACCCGGAGGGCGACCGCCGGTGGGCAGCCGCCCAGCTGCTCTCCAACGTCCGCGGCGACGACGAGGCCGTCCTCGCCCTGCTCGGCGAGGCCCTGGAGGACGAGACCATCCGGCCCCACGCCATCGGGAGCATGGG
>JAUXCH010000443.1 GCA_030618975.1 Planctomycetia bacterium | reverse complement strand
AGCGCGCTCGCGGAAGCCCACGGCGACGACGACGAGGCCTTCGGCTACCAGGAACGTGTGCTCGCCCTGCGACGCGAGCTGAGGGATCCCGCCGGCATCGGTACGGCGCTGGTCTCGATGGGACGCCTGCATCTCGCGGCGGGCCGGCACGCGGAGGCGCGCACGTGTCTCGAGGAGGCGCTGCTGCTGGGCGAGCAGCAGGAGGATCCGTCCATCTCCGTGGCCGCTCGCTGCCTGCTCGCGTCCCTACCCGGCGGGGACGTGGCGATGGCGGTCGATACGTGTGAGGCCCGGCGCGATCGCCTCGGACACACGGACCGGATGGAATGCCTGTGGCGGCTCTGGACCCTCACCCACGACGAGCACCACCTCGAGGAGGCCCACCGGCTTCTCGAGGAGCTGTGTGAGCACGCGCCCGAGTCCTACCGGCGATCGATGGTCGAGCACAGCCCTCTCAACCGCCGCATCGAGGCGGCGTGGACCGCGCGCGAGGCGTGAGGCCACGACCACGCGCCGAGCACGCGCTGCGGAAACGAGAACGGCGGCCTGTCAGTGCGACAAGCCGCCGTTCGACGAGGAAGCACCCGACGGGTGCTAGCGCTTCACGCGTCACCCCTTCGGGGTGGTCAGGAGCACGTCGACCGGCTGCTCGTCGGCCAGCGCGTCGAGGGCGTCGGCCAGCCAGTTCTTCCGGTCGTCGGACGACTCGGTCCTGCAGCGCGGATCGCTGTCGATCGAGCCCGCGTAGGCCAGGCGGTTCTCGGCGTCGACCACGAAGATGTGCGGGGTCACCTTGCCGCCGAAGATGTCGGTCGCCGTCTGGTCCCGGTCGAGCAGCACGCGGTAGGGGAGGTCGTTGTCCGCGAGGTACTTGACGCAGTCGAAGTCATTCTCCTTCTTCGCCGAGCTCGAGGCCAGCGGGTAGAAGCGCGCGCCCGATTCGGCAACGATCGACTGGATGCGCTCCTCGTAGCCGCGGCTCGTGGGGCACATCGGCGACCAGCACATGAAGACGATCGGAGCGTTCGCGCTCTCGGCGAGCCACTCCCCGACCTCGGAGAGCGTATCGAAGTCCTCGTGGGCGTCGAGACCGGGGATCAGGCCGTAGGGCCGGCCGACCTGGAGGAGCAGGGCGCGGATCTTCGTTCCGTCGCCGCCGAGTCCGGACAGGGACGCGAGCGCCGTATCGCCCGTGACGTCGCCGTCGCCCGCGAGGCCCTTTGCCGCCGCCAGCACGTCGGCCAGCGCCTGTTCCTCGGTGATCGAGCGCGCGTCGGCCAGCGAGAAGCTGCCGCCGTCGAGGGACTTGAGCTCGAAGGAGGGGACGACGTCGCCGATCCGGGTGGGCTCGGTCAAGGCATCGCCGCCGGCGAGGCCGGGGGCCGCCAGCGTCAGGATCAGGAGGAGCGAGAGTGCGGATCGCATCGGAGAAGAACTCCCGGGACTTCGTGAAGCGAAGCAGGGTACCGCCTCGTGAAGGGCAATGGGAGAATCCACACCCGACCGGGACATTCAGGACGTGCGACGTCCAAACGCCGAGCCGGAGCGCAAGCGAGCCGTCTCCTACCCCCCGGCCGCGCGGAGTCGTTCCATCTGCCACGCCTCGGGGAACGTGGGCGCGACGTATCGGGTGGGGTACTCGGGCCGTTCCTGGAGATGGTCCCCCAGGACCTCGAGCACGCGCTCGAAGTCGACGAGCACCCGCTCCTCCTCGTCTTGCTCGAAGAGCACGGCGTCCGTCTTCGCCAGGGCGACCGGGCTGCCCGCGATCCACCCTGCGGCCGTGAAGGTGTTGCCCAACGCATCCTGCAACGCATGGACGCGCGCGACGCGGATCTCGCCGTTCTCGCGATCGATCCACCGCTGCAGCAACTCGCCGTGTCGCTCGTAGTCGTCTTGCTCGTTCACCGCGTGCAGCAACTTGAGCGGAGAAAAGGCGCCGTGGTCGGGTGCGGGCAGCCAGTGCCGCCAGGTCTGCTCCTCGAGCCTCAGCGGGCGGAGCCAGAGGAACGAGCCGCTACGATCGATCTCGCGGCGCGCCGCGCGACCGAGGTTGAAGAGGCCTGTCTCGTCGTCCGCACCGGCCACGAGAAGACACCCGTCGTTGGGTGCGACCGCCACGGGGGGGCCCTTGATCGGCAGGCCGTACCCTCCGGTGAAGAGGATGCGCGACGCGTCGAAGCGGTCCTTCCACGGCGAGCGCCAGACCCCGTGAAACTCCTCGCTCCCGAGCCAGCGCGCGGGTCCTTCGCTGCGTGCGCGGAGGTTCGTCACGGCGGCATCGAGGGCGTCGTCCGGCGTGACGCCCCAGCGCTCCAGGTCCTCCATCAGGACCGCCGAGATCGCGTCCTCTTGGGGCCACGCCAGCTCGATCACGAGGTGCTCGGTGAGCTCACCGACCGGCAGACGCGGGACGCGCTGTCCGTCGAGCTCCTGCCGCAGCGGCCAGCAGACGTGGACGATCCGCGGACGGATCCGCGGCACGATCCCCTCGCGAGCCTCGTCCCAGGTCTCCGGTAGCTGCCGACCACGCAGGAACACCTCCACGAAGCGCTCCAACCACGCGGACCGTTCGGGTTCCTCGATGCGGTGCCAGACCCGCTACGGCTCCACGAGGTAGAACGCCTCGGGCAGCGACTCGTTGATCAATCGTTCGGACGCGCGGTCGTACGCGATGTTGCCCGGGACCTGGGCGGCGCGGAGCACCTCGGTGACGTGCTCCGCGAACGCGGACAGATCCGGACGCTCCGACGCATCGCTCATCCCGGTAGGCTACCCGAACCTCCGGATCCGCACCCGGTACGAGTGCCCTGGGCCTTCCGGGGCCTGACCGCGACCCGATGCGGCACCCAGCGAGGGTAGGCTGGCTTCCCCTCCCCCCGGTGACCGCGAGAGAGAAGATGATCACGATCCGCGAAGAGACCCCGCAGGACGCGCCCCTCGTGCGCAAGGTGAACGAACTGGCGTTCGAGCAGCCCCAGGAGGCCGTGCTCGTCGATCGCCTGCGCGAGAGCTGCGACGATCTTCTCTCGCTCGTGGCCGTCGACGGCGAGGAGGTCGTCGGCCACATCCTCTTCTCCCCGGTCACCGTCCCGGACCCGGAGGGCGGGGAGATCCGCGGCATGGGCCTCGCTCCGATGGCCGTCGTACCCGGGCGTCAGGGGCAGGGCGTCGGCTCCGCGCTCGTCGAACGCGGCCTGGCCCTCCTGCGAGAACGCGGCTGCCCCTACGTCATCGTGCTGGGACACGCGACGTACTACCCGCGCTTCGGCTTCGTTCCGGCCATACAACACGGCCTGACCTGTCCGTGGGACGGCATCCCGGACGACGTCTTCATGGCGCAGGTGTTCGACGTCGAACGAATGCGCGGCGTCTCCAGGGTAGCCCGCTACCGCGACGAGTTCGACGAGGCGACGTAGCCGTCGGATCGACACCGGTCCCAATGCGGGGGATCAACACCCGGTACCAGTTTCCCGCATTGGGGTTCCCGTGCGCACGCGCAGTGGTGCGTACGCACGGGCGTACGCCGGTCAGGGTCCCGTTTCGATCACGATGAAGTTGTAGGGGTGGTCGTCGTGGGTATCGACGGAGATGCCGAACAGGAAGTAGCGGCCACCCAGCTCGTTGATCATGAAGACGATGTCACTGGTTCCTGCTTCGTCGGTGAGCGTGGCGTTGACGATCCCGGGGCTCGCCTGGGCCCCGAACGCGATCGTGGCCGGGGGACGCGAAGCCTCCACGTTGGCCTCGATGTCGTCGTACTCGCCGCCGTGCATGTTCCCCGCGCCGTCCGGCCGTGCCCAGACGGCCACGCTGTCGAAGGACCCCAGGCTCGCGTCTTCGTAGTGGAAGCCGCGGAACTCCCGGCCCGCGAGGACCAGGTCGCTCAGGGAGACGGGTGACGTGGGGGCGCGCATGCCCATGACGGCGCCCTCGCCCGGACCGCCGTCCCGGATGAACACACCGGTGGGCGCGATGGCGATGACGGCAGCCGGTGAGGCAGGATCCGTGATGATGCCGGCCGTGCACGTGAGTCCCGTGACGACGTCCGAGCCCATGGCCGTTCCGTCGAGGAGGAAACCGGAGGTCGTGAGATCCCAGGTCGAGCCGGTCACCGACACGCTCGCGGTGCCGTAGGCCTCGTCGGTCACCACGTCCCAGGTCGAACGGGTGAGCTCGACCCAGGCGAGATCGAACGACGATCCGGCCGGGCAGGTGGACGTGGAGACCGCGACCATCACGTTCGAGTCCGACCCGACAGGCTGCACGACGAGCGCGGAGCCGGGCACCTCGAACGCATAGGCCGTCCCCGGTAGCGTCATGCCCGGCTCCGTGGAGGACGTGACCGTGAGCTTCAGGTAGTCCGAGGGCAGGCGGGCGTACGTGCCGGCGTAGGTGTAGCTCAGCGTCTCGTTCGCCGCGTCGAACGTGCCGTCCGAGCGCAGCGTCCACGACCAGAGGTCGCCGGGGCTCTGGGTGCCGACGTAGGCCCGGGTCGAGCCCGGGGGAACGCTCGTACCGCCGCCGCCGCCGCAGGCCACGGGGCCCAGGGCCAGCAGGCCCGCGAGGCCGACGAGTGCCATCACCCGACCGATCGTGCCAGTGCGTGTACACATGGGAGCATCCTCCAGGCGACGGGAGTGAGGGTGTCGCCTGCCCCGAGGACTGCGAACGCACGGGCGCTCGCGACAGCCACCGGGCGGATTTCGTGGGGGTTCACGCGTACCGGTGTCGGTCGGGTCCTCGGGCCCGACGGGTCGGTCGAGGCGCGATCCCCTCGGGTTCCAGTCCCGTCGAGTCCTGTCGCAGCAGCGACCTCTCTCGTCGCCGGGCACCGGACCGAGGCCGGGGCACGACGGCCCCTCCGGTTGGGAATCTGGATGCCCGGGGAACTCGT
>JAUXCH010000162.1 GCA_030618975.1 Planctomycetia bacterium | reverse complement strand
TCATCCTGCGCCGTCATGGACGTCGACCCCCGCACCCTGCCCCCCAAGGAGGCCTACCACCTCCTCATCACGCTCGTCGTGCCGCGACCCATCGCCTGGGTGAGCACGCTCGACGCCGAGGGCCGCGCGAACCTCGCGCCGTTCTCGTTTTTCGGCGGCGTGACGACGCACCCGCCCATCGTCATGGTGAGCATGGGACGCCGCAAGGGCCGCCCGAAGGACACGGCGGCCAACCTGCTCGCGACGGGCGAGGGAGTCGTGCACGTCTGCCACCGTCCGCTGGCTTCGGCGATGGTCGCCACAGCGGCGAATCCCTCCTCGGAGACCGACGAGTTCGAGCTGGCGGGGCTGGCCAAGATCCCCTCCCTCGAGGTCGCTGCGCCGCGCATCGAGGGGGCGGCGGTAGCCCTCGAGTGCCGCGTGGAGCGGCACCTGGAGGTCGGGGACGGCCCGAACAACGTGTTCCTCCTCGAGGTCGTGCACGTCCACGTCGACGACGCGTTCGTCGTGGACGGCCGCGCCGATCCCGCGATGCTGCAGGCGGTCGGCCGTCTCGGCGGCAGCCGCTACTGCGACACCTCGAACCCCTTCGAGATCGACCCCCTTTGAGCCACGTCCGCCGCCTCGCGGTGGTCCTCCTCCTCGCTCAAGAGATCTGCTCGAACACGTCGTCGTCGGTCAGGAGTCCCCGCGCCTCGGCAAACGGCAGCACCCGGGAACGAAGGTCGCCCAGCTGCAGGAGCCTCGAGTACCGCCGGAGTGCCTCACGGGCGAGCTCGCTGCGCGTCCTCTTCAGGCGACGCGTCGCCTGGGTGAGGAGCCGCTCCAGGTCCTCGTCGAGGCGGATGGTGAGTGTGGTCTTCTTCACGTCGGCAAGGATACGACGCCACGGCAGATTCGTCAGCGAGGACGAGTACCGACTCCCTACCGGATCGAAGGGGTCAGACGGGCGGGCACTCGTCCGTGAGGGCGAGGTCGTTGACGGCCTGCCACAGGGCGGCGACCGCCTCCTGGACGGCGGCGCGCGCGGACGGGGGGAGGTCGTCGCCGAGGAGCGCCGTCAACGACTCCCACACGGCCAGCAGCCGCGTCTCCTCGGCCGTGAGGTCGTTTCCCAGGAGGTCCTTGCCCTCCGCGCTCGGAGCGGTCATCACCGGTCTCCCTTCACCACGCGGTCGTCCTTGACGCGCTTCGCATTCGTCTCGAACCGAGGCAGCGACCGGGGATCCGCGCTCTGCACGTCGAAGCCCAGGCCTTCGTTGTGGGCAGAAAGGTCGTCGCGGAGCCGGCGCGCGATGTTCTCCCACTGGTCCTCGTAGCCGGGCCGGACCTCGCAGAGGATCTCGATCTCGTCGCGGATCCCGTCGGCCGTGTAGAGGTGGATCTGGAACTCGTCGACTCCGGGGTACTCGCGCACGATCGCCTCGACGGCGCGGGGATACACGTTCGTTCCGCGAACGAGGAGCATGTCGTCGACGCGGCCGCGGATGCCGCCGTCGTACAGGTCCCACGTGCGGCCGCAGGAGCAGGTCGAGGCGGGCGCCTTGACCACGAGGTCGCCCGTCCGGCAGCGGATGAGAGGGATCATGCCGCGACCGAACGAGGTGACGACGCGCTCGCCGCGCTCCCCGTAGTCGACGGTCTCGCCGGTGACGGGGTCGATCACCTCCTCGATGAAGTGGTCCTCGATGATGTGCGTGCCGCCGGGCTGGTGCTCGCACTCGAACATCGTGATGGTGCCGGTCTCGGTCATGCCGGCGGTATCCGCGGCCTTGGCGCCCCACTGCTTTTCGATCAACCGCTTCCTGGTGGGAATCGAACCGGCGGGCTCGCCCGAGAGGATCAGCCGCTTCACGCTGCCGGCGGCGAGGTCGATGCCGAGGCTCACGCCCTCCTGGGCGAGGCGCAGGGCGTAGGTGGGCGTAGCGCAGACGACGGTCGCCTCGAGGTCGTCGATGAGATGCACGCGCTGCGAGGTGCTCATGTTGCCGGACGGAAGCACGAGGCAGCCCATCTTCTCGGTGGCGTAGTGCGCCCCCCAGAACCCGATGAACGTGCCGTAGGAGAATGCGAAGAAGACGCGGTCGCGCGCACGGATGCCGAAGCCGTGGAAGCCGTAGCACCAGCACTCGGCGATCCACTTCCAGTCCGCGCGGCCGTCGAGCACGCGGAGCGGGGTGCGGCCCGCGCTGCCCGACGTCGCGTGGTAGCGGATCGCGTCCTCCGGGGACTGGGCGAGGAGGTCGCCGTAGGGCGGTTTCTCGGCCTGGCAGTCCATCCACTCGTCGCGCGCGGTGAAGGGCAGGCGCCGCAGGTCGTCGAAGCTCCGAACGTCCTCGGGAGCGACCCCCGCCTCGTCGAGGAGATGGCGGCAATACGGGCTGCGGTGCCAGGCGCGGTCCACGAGACGCGCGAGGCGGATCCCCTGCAGCGCGCGCAGGTCCTCCCGGGGCAGGGTCTCCGTCTTGGGATTCCAGTACGGGCTGTCGCGCATCAAGGGCTGTCTCGCATCCGGGCTGTCCTACGTCACGGGCTGTCCTACGTCACGGGCTGTCCTGCGTCACGGGTCCTCCGCCTCGGACGCGCCGACTCTACGGGGCTCGGGAGGGGCGAGAGCCCCGCGCGGGCCGCGTAGGATGCCGGCCCATGCCGTTCACGCACACGATCCCCGTCCGCTTCGGCGACTGCGACGCCGCGAAGGTCGTCTACTACCCCCGGATCCTCCACTACTGCCACGTGACGATGGAGGCGTTGTTCGAGCGGGCCACCGGCACGCCCTACGGCCTCATCGTGAGCGAGGAGAACCTCGGGTATCCGACGGTCAAGCTCGCCATCGAGTACTCCGCGCCCGTGCGACTGGGCGACGTCGTGGAGATGACGGCGGTGGTCGAGCGGATCGGGACGCGCAGCGTGGAGTTCCGCTGGGAGGGACGACGGCGAGCGGACGGGGAGCTGGCCTTCGTCTGCCGCAGCACGTCGGTGGCCGTCACCATGGACGACTTCCGGAGTACGGACGTCCCGGACGGCCACCGCGAGGCGCTCGGGGCGTACGTCGAGCCGCCGTAGTCGGAAAGGCCGGGTTCAGATGGGCGAGCACGCGGCTACGGCGAGCAGCAACCAGCACGCGTAGCGGTTCGGGTCGCGAACGGACGCGGCCAGGGTGTCGAACCAGCCCTCGATCTCCGCCACCTCGCGCCCCGAGGTCTCCGCGATCAGGCTCGCGTAGCCGTCGCGCCAGTGGCTGAGCATGCGTGCGAAGGTCGCCCGGTCGCAGCGCTCGGTGTCGATGAGGAGGGCGTGGGCGCGCACGGCCTCGAAGCCCGCCGCCTGGACTTCGCGGAGCGCGCGCCGGCCGTGGAACAGGTCCGTGCCCCGCTTCAGGAGGCCGGCCCGGGCGTGGTGGAAGAGGCACGCGGCGTCGGAATCGGCGTCGTCGACGTCGAAGAGCAGACCGGCGTAGTCCTCGGCCAGGACGTAGAGCAGGCCCCCGGGCACGAGCACGCGGCGCGCTTCGGCGAGGACGCCGGCCCGGTCGGGCAGGGCGTGGAGGACGTGGCGCACGAGCACCGCGTCGAAGGAGCCGTCCGGGAGGCAGGTCTCGTAGGCGTCGCCCTGCTGGAAGGCCAGGTTCGGGTACCGGTCGGAGGGATGATGGTCGCGCGCGACGGCGAGGTGGCCGTCGTAGAGGTCGAGGCCCAGGATCTCGAGGTGCGGCCAGGCCCGGGCCACGCGCCCCGCGATCTCGCCCGTTCCGCAGCCGAGGTCGAGCGCGGTGCGGAGGTGCCCGAGGCCGAGCGACTGGAGGAGCGGCTTCTCGATCGGCCAGACCATCTCGGCCTGGGCGGCGAGCGTCCCGACCATGCTCTCGTCTTCCATGGCGGGTCGCTGGCCGTAGTCCGTCACGCGGGGCTCCTCTCCCCCCCAGGGTAGCGTGAGCGCCCCCGGGCGGGCGGAGGCTACCCGTCGGGTCGGTGGCGCCCGTTCGTGCGGCGGAGGACGGCGTCGGGCAGGAGAGGCGCCAGCCGGCTCAGCAATGCTGTGGGCCACGGGAAGTCGCAGCGCTTGCGCCCCCGTCGAATGGCCCTCGCGATCCGCCGGGCGGCCGGCTCGGTCTCCATGAGGAACGGCATCGGCTGCGTCCGGCGGGCGGTGATCTCGCTCTTCACGAAGCCGGGGTGGACGGTCGTCGCGCGGATGCCCGCCCTCTTCCAGTCGAGTCTCAGACTCTCCATCAGGCGGGTGAGCGCGATCTTCGTGGCGCAGTAGCCGCCCGCGCCGGGGAACCCACGGCGCGCGGCGAGCGAGGAGATCGCCACCACGTGACCCCGTCCGCGCTCGACCATGCCGGGCACGACGGCCTCGATCCCGTAGAAGGCGCCGAGCAGGTTGGTTCTCACCTCGCGCTCGAACGCTTGCGCCTCGGGGGCCAGCGCGTTCGTCTCGTGGGCGACGCCGGCACCTGCGACGAACAGGTCGACGGGGCCGAGCTCGCCCACGAGCGCAGCGACGGCCCGGCGCATCGCGTCCCGGTCACCGACGCCCGCCCCGGCCCAGGCGGCCCGGCCGCCCGCGCTCCGGATCTCGCCGGCGAGCGCTTTCAGCCGGTCCACGCGACGGGCGACGAGCCCCACGGCGAACCCCTCTTCGAGTGCCAGGACACGCGCCAACGCGCGGCCGATGCCGCTGGAGGCCCCCGTGACGATCGCGACGCGGGGGGACGTGGAGTCGGACACCCGCCGACCGGCCTACTCGACCGGCACGACTTCCTTGACCTCGGCGATCTGCTGCTTGAGGGCGTTCTCGATGCCCATCTTCAGCGTCATGAGGCTGCTGGGGCAGGAGGAGCAGGCACCCTGGAGCCTGAGTTTCACGACCCCGTCCTCGAAGGCGACGTACTCGAGATCTCCGCCGTCCTGCTGCAGGTAGGGCCGGATCTGCTCGAGGATGGCGCGGACGCGGTCCTCCGTGCTCGGGGTGGGGGCGGTCTCGGGAGCGGAATCGGGCATGTCTTCTCTCGTTCTCGTCGGGCCGCCCCTCCCCAAGAGGGGACGGTGGGAACAGCATACGCGCCCCGTGCCGGACCCCCCGGTTCGTGCAGGTGTGCTGAGGCTCGCTGGGAGGCCCCGGGTGGACGGCAAGGGACCTGTTGCCCTGGTGACGGGTGGCGCGGGCGGCGCTGAACGCGAGCGGGCGCCCCGTCGCACCCGACGAGGTGGCCGGCGCCGCGCACGAACTCCTGCGGGACGAACGTCGCGCGGGCGAGGTCGTCACGATCGAGTGAACTGACTCTCATTCGCAGATCGGCCCGCCACGGCGAGAACTCCCGTGCACGGGCCCTCCCCCACGGGCGGGAGCCCTACAATCCCCCCGCCGCGGGCGTCCGGCCCGGGCAAGGGAGGTCGCACATGATCCGATTTGGCCCCGGGAATCTCCGCATTCCCGAGTTCCAGAAGCCGGTGTTCGCGGTGGCGGGAGGTCTGACGGACTTCCGCAAGCGCTACCCCGAGAAGAACAGTTGTGAGTTGACGATGGACGCCATGCGGATGGCCGTCGAGGAAAACAACCTGAAGGTCTCTCCCGAGGAGTTCCGCCGGAAGGTGAACTGGTGCGTCTATTCCCAGTTCGCCGACCACTTCGGGGACCAGCTCCTCGCCGCGGCGAAGATCCACGACTACCTGGGCTTCGATCCCCTCGGGAACATCGAGGTGAAGACCGGCGGAGCCACGGGCGGCTCCTCGGTCCTCTCCGCCTGCCAGGCCGTCGCCTCGGGCTATGCGGACTGCGTACCCGTCGTCGGCTGGGAGCGGATGGACGAGGTCACCACGAAGGTCGGCAACAGCTACATCGCCTCGGCGGCCTGCAAGGACTTCGAGAGCGAGCTGGGCTGGATGTACGCGGCGTACTACGCGCTGATGGCCAAGCGCTACCAGCTCGAGAACGAGGTGCCCCACGAGACCCTCGCCAAGATTGCGGTCAAGAACCGCGAATACGCGCGCCACACACCGTTCTCCCAGAACCCCGGCAAGTACACGGTCGAGGACATCCTGAAGAACGAGATGGTGTCCGACCCCCTGACCTTCCTCGAATGCTGCGTGATGAGCGTCGGCGCCGCCGTCCTCATCCTCTGCGACGAAAAGGTCGCCTACGAGCTGAGCGACAACCCCGTCCAGATCACGGCCTGCTGCGGCGGCACGCACACGCTGCGCACGGCCGACCGGCGCCACATGCCGATCCTGCTCCTCCCCAACGAGACGGAGGAGACCTACAAGAACTACTTCTCGGGCGACCGCCAGGACTGGCCGGGCTTCAGCTCGTTCCTGGCGGCGCGCATGGCCGCCTACCTGGCCTACCACATGGCGGGCATCAAGGACCCGGTGAAGGACCTCGACATCCTCGAGACGCACGACGCCTTCACCATCAGCGACATCCAGACCTACGAGGACATCGGCCTCAGGCCCTACGGCCACGGCCGCGAGTTCATCGAGTCGGGCGAGGCCTTCTTCGAGGGCGCCCTGCCGACGAACCTGTCCGGCGGGCTGATCGGCTCGATGCACGCCGTGGGCGCCACGGGCATCTTCCAGCTCGTCGAGGTGCTCTGGCAGCTCCAGAACAAGTGGGGACAGTTCCACGAGCCCGAGGGGCTCTGGACCCGCTACGGCAAGACGAAACCCGACGACTTCCGCAACCTGCAGGTCGAAGGTGCGAAGCGCGGTTGCGCCATCTCGCACGCCGGCACCGGTAGCCACGTGACCTGCACGATCATGGAAAAGGTGTAGCCATGACGGTCAAGCTCGATGGAACGAAGGCCGAGCTCCTCAGTGAGGAGCCGATGGTCATCAAGAACCTGAAGACCTGGTACCACATGCACACCTACGGTGGCTGGGGGAAGTTCTTCCAGGGTCTCAAGCAGGGCAAGCTCCTCGGCACGCGCTGCACGAACCCCGACTGCCAGGAGCACCGCATCTTCATCCCGCCGCGCGTCGACTGCGTCGACTGCTGGGCGAAGACGGAGTGGGTCGAGGTGCCCGCGGTCGGCACGGTCTACACCTTCTCGCAGGTCACCTACCCCGGCGAGCTGTTCCGGGCCAAGCCTCCCGTGCCGCTGATCAGCGTGGAGATCGAAGGCGTCTGCACCAAGCTGATGAGCTACATGAAAGAGGGCCAGCCCGAGTTCGGAATGAAGGTGAAGGCGGTGTTCGAGACCGAGAATCCGACGAACACCATCCTCGACCTGGCCTGGGTCCCGGCCTGACCGCGACCCCGACCTCTTTCCACCCCCTGGAGCCCCCCGTCGCCGGGGGGCTCTTTTCGTTTTCCGCAGCCCCTCCACCCGTAACCGTCGTGAAGGGTGTCAGACACCTTTCACGAGTGTTGCTTGAGGCAATCGTCGATCCCGGGGCGTCCAAGGTGCGGTAGCCGTTGCCCCGGGGGGAGGTCGTCATGCACCGCCATTCGCTCGTCGTCGGAACCCTGCTCGTTCTCGTCCTCCTCGTCGGGCTCTCGTCGGCCGGCCGGGCCGACGAGGAGTCCTCCGATCCGGGGGACGCCGTCGTCGAGATGGTGACCACCGAGCCCCTGGCCATCCAGGACTTCCTGAGAGCTGTCGGACGCATCGCCGACATGCCCTTCCTCTGGGATCCGAACACGAAGGAGCTCGCCCGAGCGGAGTTCGTCTCCGCGAAGAACCTGCAGGGGACACGGCGGGAGTTCTTCGCGTTCGTGCGGTCGATCCTCGCCTCCTACGACCTCGCCCTCGTGCCGATCGGCCCCAAGGGGTACCAGGTCTACCGCGTGACGGCGGTGCGCGACCTGGGCGGCGCCGCCACCGTGCAGCCGAGCGTGATCGCGTTGGATCGCGACAACGCGGGGACCTATCGCACCCAGCACGGCGTCCTCGTCACGACGACGTTTCGCACGCGCCACATCCGGGACCTGGCGAGCGCGCGGACGGCCTTGATGGTCCACGCGACCCGAGGAGGCGTCGGTCGCATCGAGACCCTCCCCGACCTCCCCGGCTTCGCCGTGACGGACTTCGCACCGGCCGTGGTGACGATCCGCGACGCACTTCTGCAACTCGACGCGCCGCCCCCGGAGCCGCAGGTCCCCGCACGGGTCACAGTCCGGGTTGACCTGGAGCACGCGGTCGCCGAGGCGACCGCCTCGGGGCTGGCCGCACAGCTCGGAGCGAACCTCCCGCTTCCCGCGCGGGAGGCGATGACGGCCGAGATGCGGAGGGCGCCGCCCCTCGGCCTGCGCATCCTGGCCGACGAGCGGACGAACGCCCTGCTGGTCTCCGGGTCGCCCGACCGCGTCGCCGAAGTGCAGGAGGCGGTCACCCTGCTGGACGTCCCGGGAAAGGTCCTGTCCTCCTGGATCCACGTCTACCGGCTGAAGCACCGGGACGCGGTCCCGACGGCGCTCGCACTGCGTGAGCTCGCCGCCGGCAGCGGCGTGCTCCGAGCCGGCGACGGCGCACCGCCCCCCACGATCGTGGCCGTCGAGCAGGGCAACGCCCTGCTCGTGGAGGCGACGCCGAGGGTCTGGGAACAGCTCCTGTCAGTGGTGCAGGAGATCGACGAGCCCGAGCCGGAAGACGCCGAGGAGCGCTGATCCGGACGAAAGGGGAAGGACGCCCCCCGGAGGGTGCCAGGACCGCCCCTTCCGGGGACGATGACACGGTCGTATGCCTGCCTCC
>JAUXCH010000982.1 GCA_030618975.1 Planctomycetia bacterium | reverse complement strand
TGAGGTCGCTCCAGGCGCGGGACGCCACGTACACGCCGACCCACCTGTCCCAGAGCGAGTTCGACGCCATCCTGGCCGGTGACCAGGAACGCGGGCCCGTGGACGAGAACGGCGACGCAGTCTCCACCGGCCGCGGCCAGGGCGAGCGCGGGCAGGGCCGCAGGGGCCAGGGCCAGGGAAATGGTCGTGGCGGCGGGCGCGGGCAGTGCGACGGCACCGGCCCCAAGGGCCAGGGCAACGGGAACGGACGCGGACGTGGGCGCGGCCGCGGACAGGGCAACGACAACGACGATACCGGTTCCTGACCCCCGTCGCCCCCCGACACCGACCTCGACCTCCGTGACGCCCGGCGGCCCATGGCCGCCGGGCGTCTTCGCGTCCGATGGCGCGGAGCGCGAAAGAACGGGTCGGGTGTAGATTTCCTGCGATGCAGGTCATCCTCAAGGCCACCACCGCGTGCAACGCGTCGTGCCGGTACTGCTCTGCCGTACCGGACGTCGAGGGCGGATTCCGCCTCCGCGCAAACGAGCTCGGCCCCCTCTTCGAGGCCTTTCGACCGTGGCTCGCGGCCGACGCTGCGCGGAAGCTGTCCTTCGTGTGGCACGGCGGCGAGCCCCTGCTACCGGGACTCGACTTCTTCCGGCGCGCGGCCGGCGAGCAGGAGCGCGTCTTCGGCGAGCACAGGGCGCGCGTCTCGAACCGCCTGCAATCGAACCTCACGTTGCTCGACGACGCGTGGGTCGAGTTCCTCCGCGGCTTCGTGAAGAGCATCGGCACGTCGTTCGACCTGGTCGAGGGCGTGCGCACGACGAAGAACGGCGGACCCGTCACGGCGCGCTGGGTCGAAGCGGTTACCGCGTGTCGCGAGGCGGGCATCCCGGTCGGTGTCGTGTACGTGGTCCACAAGGGGTCGCTCCCGAGGGCACGGGACCTGTACCACTTCTTCCGCAACCTCGACGAACGGGGTCGCGTTCGCTTCAACCCGCTCTACCCCGAGGGACGCGCGGCCGCGGGCGGCGCCGACGACCTGGCGATCACGGCAGAGGAGTACGGAGACTTCCTCGTCGAGATCGCGCGGCTTTGGTGGGACGACGGACGGAGCACGTCCGTCCTGCCCCTCAGGGAGTGGCACGACGCGTGGCGCGGCGGCGGACGGCTCTCCTGCGACAGCAGCGGATCCTGCCAGGAACGCCTCCTCGGCGTCGGACCGGACGGGAGCGTGTGGGGTTGCGGCCGCTTCATCGACCACGGCGACGAAGCGTGGCGGCTCGGCAACGTCTTCCGGGACGATCTCGAGACACTCCTCGCTCATCCGGCTCGCGCGCGGCTGGCAAATCGGTCCGAGGCCCTCCGCGCGAACGGCTGCGCCGGCTGCGCCTGGTTCGCCGTCTGCCACGGCGGTTGCCCCATGCTGGCGCAGCTGGTGCGCGGCGACGCGATGCGAAAGACCCCGTTCTGCGAGGGCCGGAAGAAGGTCTACCGCTTCTTCGAGGAGCGGCTGGGTCCGCTGGGGGGTGCCCGGTGACCTTTCGCGTCGTGGTCGAGGACTGGCCGTCGTTTCCGACGCCGAACCGAATGACGATCCGGAGCGGGACGCTCCGGTTGAAGCGACTCCGGCACGGAACGAAGACCTGAGGCGAGACGGGCGGGCTCGGGGTCTCCGAGCAGGTCTTCCTCGTGCTCCTGGTCGCGTTTCCC
>JAUXCH010000178.1 GCA_030618975.1 Planctomycetia bacterium | reverse complement strand
TAGGCCAGGGTGGTCATGCTGACGAAGGAGAAGGCGGCCCAGCGCCACTGGGCCGTCTCCTTCTTGATGGTCACCAGCGTCGACACGCACTGCGCGCAGAGCGCGAAGAAGACCATCAGCGCGATCGCCCCCGCCAGGTCGAAGACCGGCTCGCCCTTCCGCGGCCCGTGGTCCCACGCAGTCGTCTGGAGCCTCCTGCGGAGGCCCTCGTTCTCGTCGTCCACGTCGCCGCCGAGGTTGTAGACGACCCCGAGCGTGCTGATGACGACTTCGCGCGCGGGGAACGACGCCAGGACGGCCACGGAGACGCGCCAATCCCACCCCATCGGCTCGAACACCGGCTCGATGAAGCGGCCGGCGCGGCCGAGGTAGCTGTGCTTCAGCGCCCCCCCCGCCGTGACGCTTTCGGCCGCGGCGTCGAGGTCCGCCTGTTCCGCGCCGAGGGCCTCGCGCCGGCGCCCGACGTCCACCAGGAACTCCTCGTAGAGCACCCGCGCCTTGGCGCCGAGCGCCGGGCTCTGGCCCTCGGCGGCCCGCACCGCCTGGTCCTGCCTCGCCCGGTCCATCTCGAGCCGGTCGAGCTCGGCCGTCATGGAGGCCTGGTGGTCGGCGGCCGCCTTCGCCACCGCGCCGCCGTCGTCCTCCCGGTGCGGAAAGTAGGACAGGGCCCAGACCAGGATCGTCGCTGCGAAGATCACGGTGCCCGCGCGCACCAGGAACTCCTTGCCCTGCTCGAACATCCGCCGGACCACCACCCCGAGGTCCGGCACGCGGTAGGGCGGCAGCTCGACGAGGAAGGACGGGCGATCACCCTTGAACAGGGTCTTCTTCAGGAGCAGGGCCATGGGAATCGCCACGGCGATGCCCACGAAGTACATCGCGGTGAACACGAGCCCCTGGAGCGGCAGGAAGCCCAGCACCATCTTCGAGGGGACGAACGCGGCCGTCAGGATCACGTAGATCGGGATGCGCGCACTGCACGACATGAACGGCGCGACCAGGATGGTGACGATCCTGTCGCGGCGATTGCCGATCGTGCGCGCCGCCATGATCCCCGGCACGGCACACGCGAACGACGCGAGCATCGGGATGATCGACCGTCCGGAGAGGCCGCACCAGCGCATCAGCCGATCCGCCACGAGGGCGGCGCGCGCCATGTAGCCGCATCCCTCGAGGAGGGCGACGAACCCGAACAGGATCATGATCTGCGGCAGGAACACGACCACCCCGCCCACGCCGGCGATGACGCCGTCGACGACGAGGCTGCGGAGCGCGCCGTCTCCGAGCCACGCCCAGCCACCGGCCGCCTCGGCAAGCCCTCCGAACACCGCCCTGTCGATGAAGTCCATCAACGGAGCGGCCCACGCGAAGATCGAGAGGAAGACCGCGCCGAGCACCAGCACCAGGACGCCCGCCCCCACGATCCCGTGGGTGAGGACGACATCGATCCGATCCGAGCGCGTCGGGCGCGGCTCCTCCGGGCGCTTGAGGCACCCCGCGACCATGCCTCCGATGCAGGCGTAGCGCACGGAGGACTCGAGGCCGGCAGCCGAGGCCCCGGCCTCCTCGAGCACGTGCCGCGCCGCGTCCAACGCGGTCCGCGCCTCGGCTCCGCCTCGCGCGAGGACGCGGTGCTCCGCCTCACCGTCGACGTCGAGGAGGGCGCGTCGCCTCTCCACGGGCAGGATGTCTCCGAGTCCCAGACGCTCCAGCGACTCCTCGAGCACGGCCTCGGCGTGGACGAACGGTTCGGGCCACACGCAGGGTGGACTCACGGCCGGACGATCCAAGGCGGTCAGGATCGCTTCGGTCACGGCCGCAATGCCATCCCGGCGATGGCCCACCGTCTCGACCACGGGAATGCCCAGGCCCGCGGAGAGCGCCACCGCGTCGACCTCGATTCCGCGCCGGCGAGCCGTGTCGACCATGTTGAGCGCGACGACCGTGGGCAACCCCACCTCCATCACCTGCGTGACGAGATAGAGGTTGCGCTCGAGGTTCGTGGCGTCGACGACGACGATCACCCCCGCAGGTCTGGGCGTGTCGGTCCGCCTGCCCAGGAGGATGTCGACGGCGACCATCTCGTCGGGCGACCTGGCGGACAGGCTGTACGTGCCGGGCAGATCCAGGATGCGGATCGGCGGATCCCCACCCTGCGCGCCGACGCGAAGCGTGCCGACCCGCTTGTCGACGGTGACGCCCGGGTAGTTTCCCGTCTGTGCCCACACCCCGGTCAGGGCGTTGAAGATCGTCGTCTTCCCCGTGTTGGGATTGCCGATGAGCGCGATCCAACGCTCGCCTTCCGCCGGTTGCAGCGTGGCGCCCTCCGCAGGGTCGACCTGTCGCCCGGGTCGCATGGCTCAGCGGTCCAACCGCTGTCGCCACCTCTCGGCACTGCGGTCGACGGGGGTACTCGATCTCTCGTGCATGGGAAGCCGAAGCCCGTGGAGCCCCCGGTGGTGCGTGTGCCTGGTCTTGCGCGTGCAGTCTTCCGTGTGCGGTCTTCGCGGTGCGGTCTTCGCGGTGCGGTCTTCGCGGTGCGGTCTTCCGCGTGCCGTCCTACTGACTGACCACGACGAGGGCGTCGGCCCAGTCCGGACCGAGCGCCAGGCGGGTCTCTCCGACGGCGACGGCCATCGGCGAGCCGCCGCGCATCACCCTGAACCGGGTCCCGGGCACCATCCCGAGAGAGGCGAGACGCTCGATCACGCCCTCACCGCCCACGATGGCGGTGACCATGCCCCGGGCGCCGGCAGCGAGGTGCGAAGCACGGAGAGCGGAGGTGGCGATCGGTGGGTTCATCCAGCCTCGGTTTCCAGTTGAGAATGACTTCTATTTGAGAATGACTCTCAGGAACCCTACCCTCCCCGCTGGGTTCCGGCAAGCCCTGGCGGGGCTCGAACCCAGAAAATCCACATTTGACCCGTACTTTCACGTCTCGAGAACGGTGGGACGTGACCCGTTTCCTCGAGCCCCCCCCCAGCCCCCGCGGGTCGGTGGGGGGGGGAAATGGTCAGGGGACCAACTCTCCCGCCCAAACCCGGGGGCACGGCCGCGGGCGCGGCACGAGCACCGGCACGGCCACGGCCACGGCCACGGCACGAGCCGGACGTGCTCGCGATGCCGGTGTTCCTCGCCCGGCCACGGATTCGCCACGCTCGCGATGCCGGTCTCCCCCACCCCGTCGCGCACTGAGGGATCCACGGTGTTTCGGGGCCCACGCTGGGCCGCAGCGATTGCACCCCGTCCGTCCGCCTCGGCGAAGCGACACCAGACCCGGTCCTACGACCTGGGAGTCGGTGCGCTCCCCTACGCCCCTACGCCCACGCGCCCACGCGCCCTACGCCTCGACGCCGGACGGGGGTGGATCCCAGCGTGGACCGTTGGGCCCCGGGAGAGCCCCTCGCCCATGACCTTCGTCTTTGGAGGAGGATCGAGGCGTGGACGTTCTGCCCCCCCAGGATCTGTTCGATCGAGCCCTCCGCCACTTCAACGCCCGTGAGTTCTTCGAGGCGCACGAGGACTGGGAGACCCTCTGGCACGAGGCCGAGGGAGAGGAGCGACTCTGGCTCCAGGGTCTCATCCAGTGGGCCGCCGCCTTCGTCCACTTCGAACGCGGGTTCCACGCATCCGGTTTCGTAAAGCTCATCCGAGAGGGGCGGCAGAAGGCCGCGTCCTACACCGGCGACACGTGGGGTCTCGACTTCGACCGCCTGCTCCAGGAGCTTCGGCCCTGGTTCGAGCATGCCGACCGCGTGGACGCAGGCGCCCCGCTCACAGAGCACGCGCCTCCACGCCCCCCCTGCTTGAAGACCAACGCCCGAACCGACGAGACCCGTGCCCGGCCCACGTCCTCACGCCTCGAGAACGGCGGGACGCGACCCGCTTCCTGAACCTCTTGCGTCTTCCGAGTCCGCAGCCCCCTCACCCTGCGCTCGCACACGCAGTTCGCTCGGCGTCGGAGACACGGCGTCGGGGGCACGGCGTCAGGAACACGGCGTCGGGGGCACGGCACGGGTGTCACGACGTCAGGAACACGGCGTCGGGGCTCGCGCACGCGAGCACGTACGCACCACCTCTTTCATGCACGACCCACGCTCGAGGGGCCAGCCAGCAGCCCGTCCTGCATCCAGGTCGGCGCCCTGACGGCTCCGGGCGACCCGTCCTCCCCGGTGCGAGACCGTCTCGCCGAAGGCAGGACCGCCGCCGAAACGGTTTCCCGGATGGCTCCGACCTCTCGGCGCCCACGGTGTCTACCGCGTCCCCGCGGCGCGGTCGAATCGCGCAGCCAGGACGAAGTCGCTGACAGTCAGACCGTCGATCTTGTGGGTCCAGATCTTCACCTGGACCCAGCCCCAGCTCAGCGAGAGCACGGGATGGTGTCCCTGCTCCTCGGAGATCTCGCCGAAGCGATGGGCCAGGGTCATCGCCTCGGCGAAGTCCCCGACCTCCCACCGCTTTACGAGATGGTGGTCGTCCACCGCCTCCCAACCGTCGATCTCCTTCAGGAACCGCAGGACGTCTTCGCGCTCGAAGGCCGGCTCTCCCCCACGACAGGACACGCAGTGCTGATCCGCAAGATCCGACATGGACCGCATGCCCTCCGGGTCCGACGCACGTCCGCGCGTCGTGGCGCCCAGACTAGCCCGACCCTCGGGAGGACATGAGGCCCACGTCCGAGAACCGCCGAGATCGTCCCCCCACGGAAGCCTGGTGCCGGAATCGGGTCATCGCGAATCTCAGCCAGGGTGCTCACGGGCGTCGCTGCAAGGCGCGAGGGCGGAAGCGATGTCGTCGCATCGTGTAGCCCGAGCAACGCAGGAATCGTCGTTCCCGTGCGCTCCGGACTCGCGGCCTTCGTGAATGGGTCGGGCTGGCCCTGCATGTGGGTGTCGGAGACGCACCTCGACTATCCTGTGAGCCATGTGCGAATCCCGGCCGGCGTCGAGTCCCTGGTTCCGTGGCCTCCTCCGGAACCGCCACACGGTCCTTCGTCCCTTCGGCCTCTTCCTCGTGCTGCTGGCGTTTCCTCTCGTGCGTGCCGACGCCGGAGACGACGAGGGGCCGCCCGACCTGTCGAGGCTCTACCGGCGCGTCGCACGGTTGGAGGTCCCCGTCGAGGAGATCAGCGGGTGGACTCCGCTGGATCACGACGGCGACGTGGCGTCGCGACGCTTCCTCGTCGTGTCCGACGAGGGCGTCTATCACGCGTCGGACCGATCGGTTCGGGGAGCACTACACGTCGTGGCGTTCCGTGTCGGAAAGGACGACGAGGTCACGCTCGCGAAAACGCACGGGGTCGTGCTGCACCTCGGAGACCTCATCCCACGTCTCGACCCCGCGTGGGCGAGCGGGCATTCCATCCTCGACCTCGAGGCGTGCGTACCGCTTCCGGGCACGAAGGGCATCTACCTGCTCGCCGGGGAACGCAACCCGGAGGACGTCACCGATGGCGGCGCCAACCGCCTGTACGTCGTGCGCTACCCCGGCAACGCGCCCGAAGGCTCCCGTGCCAGCGAACACGCCGATCTCCTGGCCTACCTGCGGCTTCCGGATCTTCCCGACGATGCGATCAACGACCGGTTGGAGGCGGTCGTGGCGACCGGCACCGCCGACCCGGACACGTGGCGGGTCCATGCGTTCAAGGAGCGCACCGAGTCACCGGACCGCCCGCCCGTCTACTTTCCGCTCCTCCTGCGACGCGGGAGGGACGACGGGACGTCGTTCTCGCTCTCTTCGCCCCACCTTGCGCGCTACCCACCGGCCCTGCCGGCCCTCCTCCCGAGCCGGAGCCGGCTCGGCGCCCAGGCCGACGCCTGCCTCGGCCCCGGGGGCTACATCTGGATCCTGGACCGCTGGCGGCGCGAGATCCACATCGCCCAGGCCGCCCCACCACCCGCTCTGGAGCTGAGGTACGAGGAGACCGTCGACGTCTTCGACCTGATCCGGTCGGTGCCCGGGGAGGAGGAATCCGGGGAACCGGCGGCACCCGGAGGACGACATCCGGGATACGGTCGCCACGAGGCCATGGTGTTCGACGCGCACGGCTGGCTCTGGTTGGCGGCGGATCTCGGAGGAGGCAGCCCGAGTGTCGTGACCGTGCTCGCACCACGCGACGGCAAGCCGCGCGACGGCGAGTGACGTGTCGCACGGTGCTCCCCCGCTCCAGCCGCCCCGCGCGCTGCTCGACGCCGATCGCACACGACCGGCGCTCTGGCGCTGGATGGCGTTCTTGACCCTGGTGCTCGTCGTCGTCTCCCTCTGGGTACCGGTCGTTCCGTCCGACCCCCCCGACCCCGACCGGGCGGCGACGCCGTTCAGCGCCGGAAACCTGGCTCTCCTGTTCGCATGTGTCGCGCTGGCAGCGCTCGTCCTTCCCGCCCCCTGGCGCATCCGACTCGTGATCGCGGCCGCCCTGTTGGGGACGACCCTGCTCGCCTGGGCCCTCGAGGAACCAATCCGAGAGTTCCTCGGTCCTCCGTTCGTACGCCGTGGCCCCTGAGCAGGGAGCGAGGAGCCCGCGCCCACGACGGGTCCCACGCGGTGCCTGGCGACGGATGGCGGCAAGCCGCCTCGCGGCCCCCACGCAGAGAAGGTGCAAGGGTCTCGTGGGACTACGTTCCAGACACACACGGGCGTGACGTCGGCGGCGTGAGATGATCCCTCCCATGGAGAGCGCCATGACAGCGACCTCGCGGTTCCGTTTCCCGGTGAGCCTGGCCCTGGCGGTGCTCGTCCTGGCCGCATGTCGGACCACGCGTCGTACGACCGTGGCAGGTCGCCCCGGACCCGTCTGCCTGCCCCCCCTCGAGACGCCCGCTTCCGTCGGCACCGAGGTGGGCGAGATCGCGAGCAAGGATTTCGTCCTGCGTGTGCACGACGTCCGGGACATCCTGGACCTGATGCCCGTGGTCCAGTTGGTGGGCCCCGGCGGGACCCGGACCGTGCCGCCCGAGGACTCCCTGATCGCGGGCCTGCTGCAAGAGCTCGACGCGCAGGAACGGTCGATCACCAACCTTCGGGCGACCGGCACGGGCGCCGTGATCGTCAAGGCGCCGCCCCCCATCCAGGAGAGGGTCGCCGAGGCCCTGCACCGCTACCGCCTCGACCTCGTCCGCCGCCACGCCGAGGTTGGCAGCCCCCCCGCCTCCGGGCCCTTCCAGGCGCCACCGAAGCCGACCCGCTGACGGCGTTTCGCGAGACCGGGAACGCCCTCTCCAGAGACCGGGCGCGCATTCTCCCTGGATCGGGGACGTCCTCCCCCAAGGTCGGAAACGGTCGTTCCCAAGATCGGGGACGTCCTCTCCCGAAACCGGGCGCGCAATCTCCCTGGATTGGGGACGTCCTCCCCTCGGACCGTGAACGCCATCTCCCAAGACCGGGAACGCCTCTCCCGAGACCGGAAATGCCCGCTCCCGAAACCCGAAACGCGATCCCACCCCATGAATCCGGGTTCTGCAGGCTGTCCGTGCCATGCGTTATCGTTTTGTTCGTGAACCTGATCCAAGCCGATCACCGCTCGATCCAGACCCAGCCGGAGCCGGAGGCTCACCGCCGCATCGTGCGACGCCTCGACCCGTGGATACGCAGCGAACTTCGATTCGCACGCGACTTCGCCCGGCTCGAGGCGTCCTCTACCTGGGCCGAGTGGGGCTGCGCCTCCGTGGTCGAGTACGGCACGCGGCACGGCTACCGCACCGCTCAGGTCTACACGTGGGCATCCCTGGGCAAGGCCCTCGAGGCCGTGCCCACACTCGAGGCACACGTTCTCGACCAGCGGATCCCGATCGAGAACGCAGAGATCATCGCCCCGGCTCTCCTCGAGCAGACGCTCGAGGGCGAGCGCCACGAGTGGATGGATCTTGCCGGACGCACCTCGGCCAGGCGGCTCAGGAGCTACGTCTCCCGTCGCCTCGAGCAGGTGCGCCAGGAACGCGACGACCTCGAGGCGATCACCGTCTGGGCACCACGACGCGCGAAGCACGACTGGCATCGCGCCTGCGACGTCGTGGGCATGCTGAAGCGTCGTCGCGTGTCGGAGGGCGAAGCCTTTGCGTACATCATCGACCAGTTCCTCGACAGGGAGGACCCCCTGCGTCGTGCCGCACGGATCGAGGCCCGCCGTCAATCAGGAAGTCGTACGCGCACGAAGGATCCGAGAAACACCGCGACGTCAGGCGCTGAAGCGTCAAGCTCTACAAGGTCAGGCGCTGAAACGTCGGGCACTGGCACGTCAGGCACCGGCACGTCGGGCACTGGCACGTCGGGCACTGGCACGTCGGGCACTGGCACGTCGGGCACTGGCACGTCGGGCACTGGCACGTCGGGCACTGG
>JAUXCH010000776.1 GCA_030618975.1 Planctomycetia bacterium | reverse complement strand
GGTCCAGCGCGGCCACGGCACCGTGCGTGAGCGTCACCAGCAGCGGGAACGCGAGCAGGAACTCCCCCGCGACGATCGCACCCGGCGTGTAGAGGAGATCCAGGCCGCCGAGCGGGCCGCGACGCGACAGCATCGCGTAGACGAGGAGCCCCACGACGACGGTCGGTGTGAACATGCCGACGCGCATCAGGAAGACCTGGAGGCCCCGCCCGTCGCGACGGTGGACTCCGAGCCAGGTGCCGTAGACGAACCCCGAGATCGCAGCCAACGTCGCGGCCGACGCGGTGCAGACGACCGTGACCAGGATCGCGTGGAGGACCGCCCGGTCGCCCGCCGCGACGAGCCGCCAGGCTTCGGCGAATCCGTCGAGGATGAAGTCCACGGTCTTCTCAGTCCACGGTGTGGGGGTGGAACAGGATCTTGCCGTTCTTGCGGAAGGCGCCGATGCGCGCCTGTCCCTCCGGCGAGGTGAGGTAGTCGACCAGCTTGCGCGCGCCCTCGGCGTTCACGTGCGGGTGACGCTCGGGGTTGACCCGGATCACGCCGTAGGGATTGCGCAGCGCGGGGTCGCCCTCGACCAACACCTCGAGGTCGACCTTGCGGCCGAACGCGAGATAGGATCCGCGGTCGCTCAGGACGTAGCCTCTCTTCTCGTCCGCGACCGTCAGGCTGGCGCCCATGCCCTGCCCCGTCTCCCAGTAGCCCTTCCACGCGGGACGTCCGCCCGCCGCTTCCCACAGGTCGCGTTCCCGGATGTGGGTACCGGAGTCGTCCCCCCGCGAGACGAACCGCGCTCTTGCCTCGGCGATCCGTCGCAGTGCCGCGGCCGCGTCGGCCGTCCCCCGCACGCCCGCCGGATCGTCGGTGGGGCCCAGGATCACGAAGTCGTTCCACATGACGTCGCGGCGGTCCACGCCGTGACCTGCGGCGACGAACTCGTCCTCGCGGGACCGGGCGTGGACCAGGACGACGTCGGCGTCGCCGCGGCGTCCGAGCGCGAGCGCCTGGCCGGTGCCCACTGCGATCGCATCGACGCGGATGCCCTCGCGGGCCTCGAAGGGCGGGAGAAGCCACTCGAGCAGACCCGAGCTCTCGGTGCTCGTCGTGGTGGCGAGGCGGATCCGGCTGGACGGGGCCTTGCGGTCTCCGCACGCGACGAGAACCGGTGCCAGACAGACGATGACGAGTACGGCGACGAGACGCATGACGAAACCTTCCGATCCCTGGGACGCACGAGTATCCCTCGTGCCGGGAGGGTGTCGCCTCCTGTCAGGAGCCCCCGAGGCGACGGAGGTCCTCCAGGGCGCGGGCCACCGCGTCGGGGCTGCGCTCGGCCCACCGGACGAAGGGGACGTCGTGCGTCCAGGCCTCGAAGATCGCCCGGTTCTTGCCGTAGCTGTTGTCGAGCAGCACGTGGGGGATGCCGAGCAGCACGCAGAGCACGTGGCCGTGGAGTCGGTCCGTCACGACGTTGCGCCCTGCGGCGAGCAGCTTGTAGCCCCTTCCCAGGCGCCGCACCGCCACGGGCGCGTAGGTGCGGCGGAGTCGGCGGGCGGGCCAGCGTCGATGCGGGTTCGCGGCCACGCGCCGCGTCAGGTGTCGCTGGATGCGGAAGAGCCCGCCCCGGGGATCCGCAGGCCAGTCCACGGGCTCTCGGCCGTCCGTCGGCTCGAATCTCCCGCCCTGCGTCTCGTCGTCCGTGCGGAGGAGCCACACGACGTCCTGTTCGGGAGGGTCGGACCTCGGGGAACAAGGGAGCGCGAACGCGAGGTCCGGGGCGATCGAGGTCCGCACGCCCAGCCCGTCTCGCGCGAGCGTCAGGCTCTGCCGGTCGCGCACGAAGAGCGTGAAGTCCGGATGCGACGAGAGAAAATCTCGCGTCGCGACCCTCGCCTCCTCGTGTTCGAAGCGGAGGGTCTGGGGAAGCTGGACGATCGGGTGGTCCGGGAAGTCGCTGACGACCCGGCTGCGCAGCGCCTGGTGGGCCGGGTACAGGCCTCCGAAGTTCCCGCCGCCCGACAGGAAGATGGAACCGTCGCCGACGCTGCGGCGAAGCGAATCCGCGTCGTAGGTGTCGACGCAGCAGGTGTACGAGGGCTTTCCCGCACCGAGGCGCCGGAACAGCTCGAGCGCTCCCAGCCAGATCGCGCTGTCCCCGACGTTCGAGTACGCGGGGTAGTCGAGCAGCGCGTACGGCCGGTCCGTCGGCACGAACGGCCGCAGGGTCTCGAGGAGCTCCTGCCGGAGACGCGACGTCGCGAGGGCGGTGGGGGGGAGAGGCCGGGTCGGAATGGTGAGGCTCCTGCGGCCCCGAGGGTACAGGGCTCTACTCGGGGGTCCCGACCGGGATCACGTAGATCGGCGCGTGGGAGGTCGGTCCCCCGAGCGCGCGCTGGACCTCGGCGTCGGTGAACGCGCCGATGGGGACGCCGGCGAGTCCGAGGGCGGTCGCCTGCAGGAGCAGGTTCTGCGCCGCGTGCCCAGCCTCCAGGTGGACGTAGCGCTCGGCGCGCCCGCCGTACTTGCGGCGCGTGCGTGCGACCTCGGCGGCCACCACGAAGATGGCAGGTGCGTCCCTCACGGCCTCTTGGGACAGCGCCGCGCGGTAGAGCGCGCCCCGCGCGTCGCGGTCGGAGACGAGGGCGAGGCGGTGTCCCCGCGGCACGTAACGGAACACGCCCTCGCGGGTCGCGACGTAG
>JAUXCH010000601.1 GCA_030618975.1 Planctomycetia bacterium | reverse complement strand
CTGCCACGCGAGGAACGCGGCCTTGACGAATCGGAACTCCACGTCCGCCTCGACGGGCACGCGCACGTACTTCGTCCAGTTCTCGCGCTCGGAGGGGGGCTTCTCGGGGAACGTCGTGAAGTAGTCGAAGATCCGTCCGCTCGCGGCCTGGGTCTCGGCAAAGTGGTCGATCGCGCTCGTGAGGTCGGGCTCGAAGTACTTGACCCCGCGCAGCATGTCGGAGAAGTCGCGGATCCAGACCGAGCGCGCGTCGGGCGATCGGTAGCCGCGGATCGGGTGGCCGTCCACGACCAGGTCGAGGGTGTCGGCCGCCAGGAAGCCGCGCACGCGCCCGGGCAGCTCGTCGAACACGGCCCGGCCGGTCTCGATGTGGATCGGCACTCTCACGGCCCTCCGTCTTCTTCACCGCGTCCCGCCGGATTGTAGGGGAACCGCGGTCTCCCGCCCTCACTCGGACTTGATCGCCATCAAGTCCTCCACGTGGTCCAGCGTCTGCCCGTTGGTGCTGTACGCGGTCAGCGAGATCTTCGCCCCGTTCGTCTGGAACAGGCAGTACCCCGTCTGCGAGGAGAACGCCTGGGCCGTCCACGGCGCCGCCTGCCGGTTGTAGTACGGGGCGCCGCAGTTCCCCGAGGTGATCTGCCACGTGGGATACCGAAACGCCGGGTTCGGGGAGACCCGATCCAGCTTCCCGTCGCCGTCCGTGTCGTCCTGCGCGGGCACACCGACGGGCGTCGTGGCGTCGATGCGGGTGCGAACGTAGGCGTGCTCGTCTCCCACGAGCACGGCGGCGGACTTGGGGCAGTTTGCCACGGCTCGCCAGAGGCGGTTTCGAATCTCGATCACGCCCGGACCCAGGGACTGGATCGTGCCGTCCTCCTCGTGGCAGGCGCGGACGTTGTTGTTGCCGTTCCACCACATGCCGTCGCCGACGTGCCCCCCACTGGGGAACACGGGTTCCTGCGCGTAGAGCACGACGAAGCGCACGGTCGGGTTCTTCGTGGCGGCGTCGAGCGTCTTCTCGATCCAGGTCAGCTGGTCGTTCAGCAGGTACCCCTCGGGCGAGCCGCCGAACGTCCGGACGTACTGGTTCGAGGTCCACCAGTAGTTGTTGTTGAAGGCGATGAAGAGGACCGGGCCCCACGAGAAGGAGTAGACGTTCTCCTTGTAGGTCGGTCGGCGGAAGTCGTCGGGGTCGGGACCGTTCCGCGGGTTCTCGAACTCGTCCGCGAAGACCGTCTCGGCGCTCTGGGCTCCGTACGGCCACTTGTCGAGGAGCACCCGACCGCGTGGCCCGGGGTAGGCGTTCACGAGCGCCTCGTGGTTGCCCATGACGGGGTAGACGGGGCGGCTCCGCCAGAAGCCGGCCCAGGCCTGCTTCCACGCGCGCAGCTGCAGACGGAAGTCGCCGACGTCGGACGTGGCGCCGTTCACCAGATCGCCCCCGAAGATCACGAGGTCGGCCCCGCGGCGGTAGGCGTCCCGGGCGACCGCAGAAGCGACGTGGAAGTTCGTGCCCATGTACGTGCGCTCGCCTCCCCCCACGCCCTCGCGGCTGTCGCTTCCGAATGCGAAGCAGACCTCCCCCTCCCCCGCCTTCGGAGGCGTCACGAAGGAGTAGACCGAGGTCACGACCCCCTCGCCGTCCGCGGTGCTCCTGGCTTGGTAGTAGTAGCGCCGGCCGGGCACGAGGTCGGTGAGGGTCACGAGGTTGCGGCCGGGAACGAGCGTCTGGATGTGGGACTTCGCGTGGGGCAGCGCGAGCGCGTCCGGCCGCGGCGCCGCGGGGTCGCAGGGCTGCGACCACTGCAGGATGGCCCCCGCGGGGCGGTCCGTCCGCCAAACGACCGTCACCCGGGTGGGATCATCGCTCGTCAGGCCGGTGACGAACGGGCCCTCGAGGATCGTGAGGTTCTCGACCGCCTTGTTCCCCTCGAAGCGGACGTTCGCGACGCCGCCGTAGAACCCGAGGTCCTCGAGGCCCGACGCTCTCCGTCGCCACAGCTGGAACCGGTACGCGACGGCCGGCGTGGCGGGCCGGCGCGATTGCCCGTCCGGCCAGTCGTTGGCGTTGTACCTCGTCCGGAGGAAGTGGGCCACCGGGATGACGCCGCGCCCCTTCGCGATCTTTCCCGTGAACCGGTAGCGGACGTGGTCGTAGTCGGCCTCGCCCTCCTCGAACGGGTAGGGCCCGGCGTGGACCTTCCCTTCGAGGCTCTCGTCCCCCAGATCGAAGGCGAGACCCCGTCCGTCCTCCGTAGCACCCGTGATGCACCGGTGGAGCTCCTTGACGGGCAGCCGGTTTCGAATCCCGAAGTCGACGGACACGCCGCCGGGCACGAGGACGGGCAGGTCGTCGTCCCCCCACGCCGGGGCGGCGAGGAGGAGCAGCGCGAGCAGCGGTCCCACTCTCGTCATCGTGTTCGCTCCTCGGGACGGGGCTCCGCACCGTCCGGCCCGGCCCCCTCCGCCGACGCCCACT
Source organism: Planctomycetia bacterium (assembly GCA_030618975.1). GTDB lineage: Bacteria > Planctomycetota > PLA2 > PLA2 > JAEUHO01 > JAUXCH01. Next base: position 1,363 of record JAUXCH010000601.1, on the reverse strand, counting down.
TCCGCCGGCCGTCCTGGACCAGGAACTTGGCGTGGATCTCCGACTCGAGGTCGACGTCGAACGCGTCCGCGAGGGCGCACAGGCAGACGAAGGCGTCCGCGAGTTCCTCTCCGAGCTTCGCCTTCCGTGGCGGTCCGTAGTTCGGCGACCAGGTCCGCTTGACTTCCCTCGCGAGCTCACCGACCTCCTCCGTCAACAACACCAGGATCCGAACCGGATCGGTCGTGAAACCCCGCCCGGCCCTCACTTCCGTGACGGTGTCCTGAAGCTCTCGAAGTCCCATCACACCCCTCCTTCCTCGCGTCCGTCCAACAGGTCCGCTGCGGCACTCGGCGGGGACCACGAGCATCGACCGATCCGGAGTCACCCGTCCGCCGAGGAACCGGAGGATCTCCTGGATCGGAAGTTCCATCGTACGGTGACTCTCCACGGGCCTCGCCGCCTACGCGTCCTCTTCCTCGTGGACCGTCCCGCCAGACGGGACATCGTTCGTCGGCAGCCGGAGCAGGTAGCGGGTCACCGCGGCCGCGATGGCGATCAGCAGGAGGTCCAGGGTGAGCGAGGGTACGCAGAAGAATGCGCTCCCGAGGACGCTCGCCCACAGCATGGCGATCGCGACGAACTTCGTGCGCCGGGTCAGCCCCCGCCCCGCGAGGTAGTTGCGGACGGGCGGCCCCAGGACGGGATGCTCGAGCAGGCGGCGGTGGAGCCGCTCGGAGCTCCTGAGAAAGCACGCGGCGGCCAGCAGCACGAACGGCGTCGTCGGCAGGATGGGCAGGAAAATTCCCACCGTGCCGAACGCGAGCGCGATCCATCCGCAGGCGAGCAGGAGGTAGCGAAGCGTGGTCTTCATCGCGGGGGGGCGCATTGTGCCGGGAGCCCTGGGCGCATGCCATCATGGCGCCCCCGAAGGAGGACCCATGAGCGACATCAAGGATGAAGTCCAGGCAGGTCTCGACAGCATGCGGCTGCACATCGACGAGCTGCGCGTGAAGGCGAAGCTCCTGAAGCTGGAGCTCCGCGACAAGCAAGGCGACGTCGTGGAGGACATCGAGAAGGCCTACGGCGTGGCGAAGGAAAAGCTCTCCGCGTTCGGCGACGCCACCGAAGAGACCGCCGACTCCGCCGCCGCCTCGCTGAAGGGCGCGTGGGAGACCCTCAAGCAGAAGATCCACGAGGCCACCGCGTCCGACGACTGACGGACCTCACCGTCCGGCCGCGGGGCGCTCGATCTCCTCCAGCGCCTCGGCGGCCGTCTGTCGCACGTCGGGGTCGTCGGCGTTGGCCGCGATGCGGCGCAGGGCGTCCTTTGCCAGAGGCGCCCCCACGGCCAGCACCGCCAGCGCGTCGACGACGTAGAAGG
>JAUXCH010000204.1 GCA_030618975.1 Planctomycetia bacterium | reverse complement strand
GGTGGCCCGCTGCACCTCGTGGTGGACAGCAGTGGCCTGGCGGTCGTAGGCGAAGGGGAATGGGCCGCGGCCAAGCACGGTGGAAGCGGGAGACAGGGCTGGCGGAAGCTCCATCTCGGCGTCGATGGGGCCGGCGTGATCGTGGCTCAGTGCCTGACGGAAGCGCATGCCGATGACGCGGCGACAGCACTGGACCTGATCGCCGCACTCGAGGACGATCTGGCCAGTTTCACCGCAGACGGCGCTTACGACACGAGGGCCGTCTACGACGCGGTAGGAACACGTGGAGCGAGGGTCGTGATTCCACCCTCGACGACCGCGACCTCCTCGCGCAGGCCAAGGTCACGCTCGAGCCCTCGCGATCGAACGATAACGAGGGTGCAGGAGATCGGCCGGCGACGATGGAAGAAGGAGACCGGCTACCACAGACAGGCTCGCGCTGAGAACGCCTTCTTCCGATACAAGGCGATTCTCGGTGACCGCCTTCGTGCGAGATGCGAACGCGGGCGGGCAGTTGAGGCCCGACTTGCGTGCAGCATCCTCAATCGGATGACCGCGCTCGGGAGACCGGCCTCGGTCACCATCGGTGCCTGAGGATCGTGCGGTAGGGTCGGGATTCGCAGCGGGGGGATTCATGCACCAACGCCGCGCTTCGCCCTCAGATCCACTGGAGGCGGAGGCGGTGGAAGAGGGTCTCCGGATCCTCGCCGTCCTCCAGCCACTCGTCCCGGAGCCCCACGAGCTGCTCCTTCACGCCCGGCTCCCTGAAGTGACGGAGCCGATGGAGGAGTCCCGCGCGCCGGCCCAGCACGAAGAGCACCTGGTCTTCGGCGTCGAGTTGGAGGACCTCGTCCAGCAGGGCGAGCAGCTTCTCCCGCTCGCTCGGCAGGTCGCCACGGATCTCCATCATGAGGTTCAGGGCGTGGTCGCTCTCGAGGCGCGTCGTGGCGCCCTCGAGGCCGGCGAGGAAACGCCGGATCTCGACGACGGTGTCGATCTCTCCGAGCGGGCTGAAGCGTCCTGCGGCCTGGAGGTCGGCGAGGGGCGAGCCGGGCACCACGGCCGTGGTTCTCAGCCTCACGAAGTGGGGCTCGACCCGGGCCACGGCGGACGCGGTCTCGTCCGCGTGCTCCCGCGTGTGCTCGCGGCCGCCGAGGCCGGGCATCACGTACCAGGAGAGCTCGAACCCGGCCTCCTTGGCACGCCGTCCGCCCTCGATCTGCTCCGCGCGGGTCACCCCCTTGCTCATGAGCTCGAGCACCGTGTCCGAACCGGACTCGAACCCGCAGTGCACGCGATTCAAGCCGGCCTCGCGGAGGCGTCTCAGGTCCTTCACGGATCGGTACGCCAGCGTTCGCGACCTCGCGTAGGTGGTGATGCGCGTGACTTCGGGAAAGCGCTCGCGGATGCCCTCCAGGATCCGGACGAGGTCGTTCGGGTTCGCCTGGACGGGATCGGCGTCCTGCAGGAACACCGTCCGGGGTCGGTCGCCGTAGAGGCGGCGCATCGCGTCCAGATCCGCGTGCACGTCCTCGACCGACCGGCGCGAGTAGCCTGCGCTGTGCTTGTAGACCGAGCAGAACGCGCAGCGGTTCCAGGGACAGTTCCTCGAGACGCGGACCAGGAGGCTGTTCGCCTCGGACGGCGGACGGATGGGACCGACTTCGAACCCGAGATTCGATGCGTGCGCGCTCATGGCGGCAGAGGGTACGCGCGGGATCCAGGAGGACCTGCGACCGCGCACCGCACCACGCTGCGCTGCGCGACGCACCGCCGTGGACGACGACGGCCCCGCGTAGGGTGCTCGAACGCGGAGAAAGAGGTCGTTTCTTCTGACTGGTCAGATTCAATGACCAGTGGTAGAGTGGCTCCATGAAGACGATCTCGGCCACGAAGTTCAAGGCCCAGTGCCTGGCTCTCCTGGATTCGGTCGGACCCGAAGGCCTCGTCATCACGAAGCACGGCCGGCCCGTGGCGAAGCTCCTCCCCGTGGGAGCCGATTCGGCAAACCTCATCGGCTGCCTGCGGGGAACCGTCGAGATCCGCGGCGACATCCTCTCGACCGGAGTGGCGTGGAATGCTGGGTCTTGACACCCACATCCTGCTCTACGCCCTGACGGGCGAGTTGGGGCGGAAGGAAGAGGCCCTCCTCTCGCGGCAGCGGTGGAGCATCTCCTCCATCGTCCTCTGGGAGATCTCGAAGCTGGCGGAACTCGGCCGGATCGAAGTCGACCTGGACGACCCGGAGCTGAACCGCATCCTGTCGCGGCTCCACGTCTGGCCGATCACGTGGACGATCTGCCGGTCGATCCGCAAGCTCGACCTCCGTGGCGACCCGGCTGACGAGATCATCGCCGCGACCAGCGTCGTTCACCGCGTTCCGCTGGTCACGCGCGACCGTCAGATCCGCGCGTGCGCCGCCGTGCCGCTGGCGACGTGACGGTTCGGGATCGACCCGGGACATGGAAGGGCAATCGCGGTAGCCTCGGGTCTCTCGCGGGAGATAGCACCATGCTGCGTTGTCCCACCCTGCTGCCGGCTCTCGTCCTCACCGTCGCGCTGGTAGCGGTGCTCGTGCTCGCGAGCGCCACGCCATGCGTTGCCGACGACGTGCCCGATTCGATCCGCGAACACTACGACCTGGCCGTGAAGCACCTCGAGTCCGGTGACCTGAAGAAGGCGTACAGCGCCATCAGCAAGGGGAAGACGAAGAACCCGAACAGCGTCGACTTCTGGGAGGTCTACGTCGCGATCTGGCGCGCGCTGGAAAAGAAGGAAGGCACGCTCTGGAGCAAGATCATCGCGAAGGCCGAGGCGAAGCAGCCGTGCTCTCCGGTCTTCCACCTCCTCCGCTACCGCCTGGCCAAGAGCGAAGCGGATCGGCTCGATCACCTGAACAGGGCGCTCGAGATCGCGCCGCTCGCCGTCGAGCCTCGCGCACTCCGTGCACGCGAGTACCTGCGTCGGCGGAAGGGGGACGAGGCGGAGGTCCTCCTCGACGCGGTCCTGTCCGAGGATCCGAACAACGAGACGGCCCTCGCGGCCCGAGGTGTCCTCGAGCTTCAGCGCGGGCGCGCGCAGAGGGCGCTCGCCTACGCGGAGGAGACGTTGGCCGAGCACGGCTACCCGGCGCTGCACGATCTCCTTGCACGCGCCCTGCTCGCCGTGGGCGCGGGGGACGCGGGCCAACTCGAACGTGCGGAGGCGGAAGCGCAAAAGGCGCTCGAGGCGCGCCCGAAGGCGTGGCGCCTCGCCCTGACGCTCGCCCTCGTGAAGGACCGCCGCGGGGCGTCGGACGCGGCACACGCCCTCCTCACGAAGACCCAGGCGGCGATGCCCGCGTCCGAGGTGGCCGCCAAGCTCGGAGAGTTCGCGTTCAGGAAAGGCGACTACGAGCAGGCGGCGCGGGGCCTCGCATCCCTGTTCTACGAGGACGCCGTGGCCCTCCAGGCGCTGGCCCTCTGCCACGTCCGGCGGGGGAAGACCACCGAGGCGCGCGATGCGATCCGACGGTTGCTCGCGGTGCAATCCGACGACGCCACGAGGATCTGGGCCGCCCGGCGGGAGCTCGAGCTGGGCGACGCGAACGCCGCACGGTGTCACATCACGGGCCTGACGGGCCCGGACGCGCAGGACGTCTGGGTTCGCGCGGCGGCCTGGGCCGGCGATCCCGGCAAGGCCCGGAGGATCGGCGGGCAGAAGGCGCAAGGCGGATCCCGTGAGGCGGAGGATAGGTTGCTGCCCATCGCCCACGCGCTCCTGTTCGAGGCGCTGGGCGACCGAGCGGACGCCGCCAGATCGCAGTTGCTGGAGGCGGCGGCCGCCGCCGGACGCGCCGGCGTCGCGGGGGCGACGGTACCCGCGGAAGAGCCCCTGCTCCCCGCCCACACCCTCGGCTACATCCAGCGCTACGCGACCTACCGCCGGTGCCTGGACGGCTCGTTCTTCCGACCGGCGGAGGAGCTCCTCCTGCACCAACGGGACGTCGACGACGTCCCCACGCCAACCGCCACGGTCCAGGGCGACTCCGGGTGCGCGCGGGACTCCAAGCGGCTCTTCCCCTTCCGTCCCGCCGACGCCGTCAAGGGCATCGACCTCCAGGCGACCACCACGAACTGGCTGGGCATGCCCGCCCGGAGACGCTGGGAGAAGGCGGTGACCGGCTGCTCCCAGGGCTGCGCGGCGCTCGTGGGGGGCGACTACGTGCAGGCGGAACAAGGCTTCGCGCACGCCGTCGAGATCGAGCCCGGCTGGGGACGAGCGCGTCTCTTCCGAGCCGTCGCGGCCGCGCTGGCCGGCAAGGACCTCGCTGCGGCGGCCGCGGACGCCCGGCAGGCCGCGGAGGCCCTGATCGACGACTGGGACGGTCGCACGGCCGCCGTGCTCGTGCGCCTGCTCGCGGGCGAGCGCCCGACCGCCGAGATGAAGGCGCTGGCCGAGCGCCGCGAGTCGTTCGCCCCCCGCCGCTTCGACGAGCTGTAGCGGGCGGCCGCCACGTCCGATCCTGGCACATTGACAATTCATGATGGCTGCTGGCGATGCAAGCCGGCAGACTGCCGTCATGCGCGTGACCATCGACGAGTTCGGGCGGATCCTCCTCCCCAAGCAGGTCCGGGATCTCCTGGGGTTGCGCCCGGGAACTCCGCTGGAGGTGGAGACGCGGGAGCTCTCGATCTCCTTGCGGGTGGTCGGCGACGAACCGATCGTCGAGGAGCAGGACGGGCTGCTCGTCTTCCGGGGCGAGTGGATCCGGAAACAGGGTGGCAGGTGATCGAGCTGTTCGACACCGCGGTGCCGGTGGCGGTCTTCGTCGGGACCCGCTACACGTCGAACGAGATGCCCTGGGCGAGCGGCAGGTCCTTCGACCAGTTGATCGTGTTCGTCTGGCGGCGCATGTAGGCCTTCCAGGCGTCCGAGCCGGACTCGCGGCCGCCGCCCGTCTCCTTCTCCCCGCCGAAGGCCCCGCCGATCTCGGCGCCCGAGGTGCCGATGTTCACGTTGGCGATGCCGCAGTCGGAGCCGGCGTGGGAGAGGAAGGTCTCCGCCTCGAGGAGGTCGCGCGTGAAGATCGCGCTCGAGAGGCCCTGGGGCACGCCGTTGTGCATCTCGACGGCCTGCTCGAGGGTCTCGTACTCGAGGATGTAGAGCAGGGGCGCGAAGGTCTCCTCCTGGACGATCTCCGTCTGGGCCGGCATCTTCGCGATGGTCGGCTCGACGAAGCGGTCGCCCTTGTCGGGCAGACGGTTGCCCCCGCAGAGGATCTCGCCGCCCTGCGCCTTGACCTTCTCGATCGAGGCGAACATGTCGCCGACGGCGGCGTCGTTGACGAGCGGGCCCATCAGGGTTCCGTCTTCGATCGGATCGCCGATGCGGACCTGGCCGTAGGCCTTGACCAACGTGTCGGTCAGCTTTTGCACGATCGACTCGTGGGCGATGATGCGGCGCGTGCTGGTGCAGCGCTGGCCGGCCGTGCCGACCGCGCCGAACAGGATCGCGGGGATCGCGAGGTCGAGATTCGCGTTCTCGGTGACGATGATCGCGTTGTTGCCGCCGAGCTCGAGGATCGTGCTGCCGAACCGCTTGGCGACCGCCTCCGACACGCGGCGCCCCATGCGGGTGGAGCCGGTGAACGAGACGAGGGGCATGCGGGAGTCGTGGAGGAACTTCTCCCCCACCGAGCGGCCGGGACCGGCGACGAACGAGAAGATGCCGGCGAGCCCGTGATCGGACATGACGCGATTGGCGACGTGCTGGACGGCGACGGCGCAGAGCGGCGTGGACGACGACGGCTTCCACACGGTGGTATCGCCACAGGCCGCGGCGATCGCCGCGTTCCAGGCCCAGACCGCGACGGGGAAGTTGAAGGCCGAGATGACGCCCACCACGCCGAGTGGGTGCCACTGCTCGTACATCCGGTGCCCCGGCCGCTCGGAGTGCATGGTCAAGCCGTAGAGCTGGCGGGAGAGGCCGACCGCGAAGTCGCAGATGTCGATCATCTCCTGGACCTCGCCGTGGCCCTCGGCGCGGATCTTGCCCATCTCCAGGGTGACCAGGTCGCCGAGGGGTTCCTTGAAGTCGCGTAGCGCCTGTCCGAGGTCGCGGACGACCTCGCCGCGCTTGGGGGCGGGCAGCGTGCGCCAGGTCCGGAAGTGCTCGTCGGCCTTGGAGACCACCGTCTCGTACGCGCTCTCGTCTGCTTGAGAGACGGTGGCGAGGACTTCACCCGTCGCGGGGTTGATCGAGGGGAGCGGCTCCCCGCTGCCCTGGACCCAACCGTCGGGGCCCCAGCAGGCGCCGGGGTTCACGTCCTGGATGCCGAGCTTCTCGAGGACTGCCTTGCTCATCGCGTCGTCTCCTGCGCGTGGCCGTGGAGGGGGCATCTTCGCCTCTCGGGCGTGCGGGGCCAGCAAAGGACGGGCACCGGTGTCAGGCTTCCCGGATCAGGCTTCTCGGGTCAGGGTTCGGAGAGGACGATCCGGAAGGCGTACGGCGAATCCCGGCCGCCGGCCACGACGCGGTTGTCGCCGGGCTGCAGCGGGGCGTAGGCCTTCGGAGCGTGCTGGCCGATCAGCTCCCCGTTGACGATCGTCCCCAGGTGGCTCCCGAAGTCCCGGACGGCGTATCCCCCCCGCTCCTCCACGATCGAGAAGTGGGCGCGGGAGAGCCGGAACGGCCGGGTGTCGGGGATCAGGAGCCCCATGGGCATGTGGGGCGCGCTCTCCTGGTGGCGCACGGGGCGGCCGACGTGGAAGGGGAGCTCGTCGACCTCCAGCCCGCCCTCGGGCACGCTGGCGCCGACACGCTCCGAGCCCGCAAAGACACGGACGGTCGTCGCGTGGGGAACGGAGAGGGGCTGCACCACGGGAGGCGCGGCCTCGTCGCCGTCCTCATCGGGCTCCCTCAGCTCGGCCAGGCGCGCGTTCGCGGCGCGGAGGCGCTCGCTGAGGCGCAGCACGATCCTGAGGGCGGTGTCGGGCTCCTGCCCCAGTCGCTCGGTGAACTCCGCCTCGCTCAGCAGGCGGAGGCGGACGTCGCTCTTCGCCCGCACGGAGGCGCCCCGGGGGCGCCCCTCGATCACGCCCATCTCGCCGACGAACTCACCGGCGCCGACCTCGCCGAGCACGACCTGGTCGCCGTTCGCCCGTTTCAGCACCTCGACGCGTCCGGTGAGGAGGTAGGCGACGCTGTCGCTGGGCTCACCTTCCTCGAAGATGACCTCGCCGGGGGCGTGATGGACTTCCTGCATGCGCTTCTCCCGTCGAAGGGCGGCCGTCGAAGGCGGGGATTGTAGGGGCCCCGGGCGGGGGCTTCTCACCGGGGCGGGGCGTCGAGCAGGCCGCGGGCCGCCTTCCTCACGCCGGGGTCCGAGAGCCGGTAGACGGCCCGGTCCAGGGCGTAGTGGACGAAGGCCGTCACGAAGCCGAGGGCCACCAACCACGGCACGAGGCCGGGTCTCGCGAGGGTGTCCGCCAGGAACGGGAAGATCTGGAGGCCGTAGAACGCGTCTCCCTCGGCGAGCGCCTCGACCTCCATCCAGGGCGTCAGGACGACGGAAACCGCGACCAGCAGCAGCACGACGAGGAACGCGTGGCGGTTCACGACGTGCCAGAGGCGGTACCAGGGAGAGGGGCCGGGATCCGGATCCCCGCGAGCCACGAGCGAGGCGAGGCCCGTGGCGGCCATCCAGTGCTGCGCGGTCCAGAGGACGATGAACAGGAACGGATGGACGTAGAGCGCGGCCGCGACCATCAGCGCCATGCCGAGTACGTAGCCCATCCGGGCGAGGGACGGGCGGCCGGTTCTCACGTCCAGCACCCCCATGACGACCACGGCGAGCCCGG
>JAUXCH010000369.1 GCA_030618975.1 Planctomycetia bacterium | reverse complement strand
GCCGAGGGCTTCGCGGGCACCGACGTCGGCGAGGCCCTGGCCGGATCCCTGGCAGCCCTGTCCGACGCGGAGCACTGGCAGGCCGAGCTCTCGGCGCGCAAGGCGTACCGCGAGATCGTCGGCGTGCGCCCGGACGCCTCGATGAAGGACAAGCTCGAGGCGCTCAGGAAAACGGCGCCGAAGACGGAGTACGGCCGCAATCGCACGCGTGAGAAGCTCCTGGCGCTCGAGGAGATCCAGGGGCGGGCAGCGCCCCAGGACCTGCCGGACGGGCCGCCGATCCAAAACCCCTACTACCCGAACGCGAAGTGGCGGGTCTGGCGCGACGACGAGACGCCGATCGAAAACGTCCAGACGATGGTCCTGGAAGGCGAGGAGACGAAGGTCGTCACCATCACGCTCGCCCCGACGCCGGTTGTATGGCGCATGTACCCTCGCGGCCCCCGCAAGGACGGCGAGCCGATCTGGTGGGAGAGGCTCACCGAGCCGTCGAAGCGGTTCTCCGGTATGTGGGACGACGTGTACGCGAGCTGGTCCCGTCTGCACGGGTACGTACGTTGGACGTGGGAGACCACCGGCGGCAACCGGGTCCACCTCCGGCGCAAGGGGCGCGACCAGATCATGCACTTCGTCGAGATGCGGAAGACGTCCGAGCTCCTCCGGTGCGGGATCAACTTCGTGCACCAGTCGACGACCGGGATGTCGCACACGATCACCAACGGCTCCAACCCGCAGATGACGACCGGCTACGAGAAGATCTACTTCTCCGACTGCCTGGTGACGGCGCCCGCTCATACGTCCTACACCGAGCAGTGGGCCGATCGCACGAGAGACAGGGTGCGGGCGCTCATGCCGACGCTCTTCAACTCCGTGGGGTCGTCCAACAGCGAGACGATGGCGATCACGAAGCTGATCATCGTGGGCGGCTACCTTCCGCCGGACTCGAAGCTCACCTTGAAGCGGAACGGTCTGTACCCCTCCGCGCTCCTCTACCTGTGGAAGGCGTCGCTACCGTACGACGTGCCCTACGACCACGAGCTCCGCCACCGGGTCGCGTACCGGTCGCTCGGCCACCACGGCCAGCTCCGCGGGGGGTACGGCTACGCGGGTGGGGGGCGCGGCAACCTGAGCCTCGAGTACCACCGCTACGACGAAGTCGAGCACATGCAGAACATGATCCGCATGGCGGAGTCGCTGACCGTGCTCCCGCCCGAGGCGATCCTGGAAGACGTGGAGGTCGAGGGAGGCCGGACCGTCTATGCGTTGAAGAAGACGGCGCTGATCCTTCAGGAGAAGGGCCAGGACGTCACCGTCGAGGTCTCGACCGCGAAGTGCTACGACCTCGCCGACCGCCCGCTCACCGTGCGGTGGAAGCTGCTCTACGGGAACCACGAGACGACCTGCGTGCCCGGCGAAGAGCCCGACACCTGGGTCCTCCACGTGCCGTGGGACGACGCCTTGCCGGATGGCCGCACGTCCATCGCGCTCATCGCCCACAACGGCGAGCACGATTCCAATCCGGCGGTCGTCAACGTCTACCGGCATCACAGTGACCTGCCGTCGCCCGGGAACAGCGGTTACCGCTCGCCCCACGCCAACCGCCGCCCGGTGCTCCTCGGGCTCCAGGACCACGTCGTCGAGCCGGGCAAGACGGTGAAGATCGTGTTGGACGCCGTCGATCCCGAGGGTCAGCCGGTGCGGTTCTACACGCGAGCGGGAGAGCCCGGCGAGATCGAGGGCAACGTCTACATGCTCGAGGTGCCGCACGGGAAGGCAAGCCAAGGCCTCTCGGCGACGATCATCGCGTCCGACTCCAGTGCCGGGAACAGCTACGCCGGGAAGCACGTGGAGTTCACGGTGGCGCCCCCGGTCCACGCGCACATCGAATGCGAGGCGTGGGTCGGTGCCGCGCCGTTCACCGTCACGGTGTCGTCCGAGGGCTCCCTGCCGTCGAGCGGCAACGTGGAATGGGGGTGGGAGTTCTACGCCCCGACACCGACCACGAAGGCGGCGGGCTGGAAGGATCTGTCCCACGAGGCGACGGCCACCCACACCTTCGAGAAGCCGGGCCTCTACGAGGTGGCGCACACCGTGAGGAGCCGGACGGACACGGACACGGACACGGACCGCGAGACGGCGCAGATCTGGGTGACCGACGGGCCGCCGCCGGCCCCCGTCGGCGGTGTGGTCCTCGAAGGCAACGGTGTCCGCATCGGGAACGGGGACGACGCCCCGTGCGCCTTCGACCACACGCAGTTCGGTTCGGTCCGCGAAGGCGAGCGGGTGACGCACCGGTTCACGCTCTTCAACCGCGGCGGCGAGGGGGTTTCGTGCCTCCGCGGGGCGGTGACCGTCACCGGCCGGCACGCCGAGGAGTTCCGCGTCGTCCACGCTCCCGCGCAGCGCATCGAGCCCCGCGGCTCCACGCCCTTCGACGTCGAGTTCCGCCCGCGGGGGGCGGGACCCCGGACCGCCGAGGTGGCGATGAAGGTGGGGCAGGAAACGATCCGCTTCACCGTCGCCGGAACCGCCGAGGCCAGGTAGGGGCTCCGAGGTACGGCTGCGGAGTCGGATCCCGCTGCCGTACCCTCTCGTGACCGAATGCGAGGCTCCCCGCTTGAAGAAGACCGCCCTCCTCCTGCTCGTTTTCGTGGCCGTGCTCGTGGCGGCTCCCCGGTCGCTCTCGGCGGACGTGTTCGACGACGACGCCGAGCGGACGAAGACGTGGGCTGAGACCCTGCACCAACCGCGGGAGGTGGTCGATCGCGTGGTCGTCTGCTTCGACGAGTCCGCCTTCCTGCGGGAGCTGGCGAAGTGGGACGAGAAGCGCTTCTGGCCGGTGCTCCTCTGGGACTCGGCTCTCGTGCCCAAGTTCGTGGCCGCGTTCGGGCCGCGGCAGCTCCTGCTGGCGAAGCCCGGGGCTCCGGGCGACGTCACCTTGGAGAGCGGGCGGGCGGCCGTCGCCGGCGCGTGGGAGGCCGGCGAGGAGACGGCGGACACGGCGGCGTTCCTCGCCGTCCTCCAGGGGCGGGAGCGCGCCGCCCTGGGCACGGTCCTGCTCGACGCCGCGTCGCCGGAGTTCCTGGGCGGCCTCGCGCTCGCGGCGGGGCGCTTCCACCTTCCGCTCGTCTTCCCCACCGAGGAGAAGCACGACAAGCGGATCACCGACGACCGGGTGGAAGAGATCCGGGAACGGCTTCGTCAGGCTCTCATCGATCTCGGCGTCGAGTTCGAGTCCCGGATGGACGACCTGGACTTCGTCACCGTCGCCAACGACATGCCGTTCGGCTACTCCGTGGACGAAGAGGGAGCCCACCCCGGAGGCTACACCGTCGACGACGCGATCGCGCGGAACTCGGATCCGGGTCGCTGGGGCTGGGTGGGTCGCCTCCTCGGCGGTCCCGCGCGGTCGGTGTACATGGTCATGGGGGCGCTCTTCCTGCAGCCGGAGAACGGCCTGTTCTTCAGCCGCTACAACCCGAAGAACGACACGTTCGGCCCGTACGACCCGGAGCCCGCGTTCGCGACCTTCGAGCGTCTCTTCCCGATCGAGATGATCCGGCACCCCGACGCGACCCTCGCGCGCTGGAGGGCCTTGGAGTGGCCCGGCGGCAATCGATTCGGCCTGGTACTCGTGAACTCGTCGGGCGGCGCGACGTCCTGGTCCACGTCCAAGGGGGGTGCCACGCACTTCGACGTGCCGGACACCGTGCCGTGCGTCGTCCACTACACGCATTCCGGCTCGGCGGGCCGGCCCTTTCACCTGGACTCGATCGCCGGGCGTTGGATGGCCGGCGGGGCGTACTTCTACTTCGGCAGCTACGCGGAGCCGTACCTCCAGGCCTTCGTTCCCGCCACGGTGCTGGCGGAGCGCGTGGACCTGGGGGTGCCGCTCGGCGCGGCCATGCGCCTGCCGTACGGTCCGCGCCGGACCGGGCAGCGGATGATGAAGGTGGGAGAGGAGGAGCGCCTCGTTCGGTTCAACATGAGCGGTCCCTGGAAGCTCGCCTGCTTCGGCGATCCGAGCTTCCAGCTCCGGAAGCCGGACGCGGAACGCGTCGAGCCCGACCGTCCGAAGGGCGGCTATCACACGACGCTCAAGAGCTTTCGGAAGTCCCGTTCGAAGGGCGACGCCGCGAAGGCCCGACACGCCCTGGATGCCCTCGGGGTCGTGGTGCTCGACCGGAAGAAGACGAAGCTCGTGGACGAGTGGGGCTGGGGGAAGGTCCTGAAGGCCCTCGCGAAGGACGCCGACCGGGGCGCCGTGCAGCGGGAGATGGTCCGGGTGTGGCTTGCCTCGCTGCGGCGCGCCGGAGCCGGGAAGCTCTACTCGGCCAAGGCGCTCAAGAAGCTGACGAAGCTCCCCAAGCCCATCGCGCGGCTCCTCGCCGACGGGGCGGCGTCGGAGGAGGCGGGCCGGCAGGTCGCGGAGTTCGCCAAGGCGTACGTGGAGGGGATCGGCGCCCACCCGGAGAGCGACGTGGGCAAGGACCCGCAGCTCGCCCGGTGGGTCCTCGAGATGGCCTCCTCGTTCGCGCAGCCGAAGGGCTGGCAGAAGCCCTTCTACGCGTGGGTCGTCGAAGCGAGCCGCGCCCTCGGCGTGGCCCCGGACGACATCCGGGAGGCGGTCCTCGCGCGGGACGGGATCCCGGACGGTGCCCGCAAGGGTGTCGCGGCCGTGAAGGGGCAGCTCGAGTCGAAGTAGAACGTGCTCCGGCACGGAGGAAGAGAACGATGAGAAGACAGGGGAAGGTGGTCTCGAGCCTGGTCCTCGCGGCCGTGCTGGCAGGCGGCGTCGCACTGGCGGGTCCGTCCGAAGAGGACGCCGACGGGGGCGGACGGGACGGAAAGGACGAGCGCGTGAAGGTGGCGGTGCTGATCTTCGAGGGCGTGGAGCTGTTGGACTTCGCCGGTCCGGCCGAGGTGTTCGTCGTGGCGGCGAAGGGCAAGGCGTTCGACGTCTACACCGTGGCCGCGACGGCGAAGCCCGTGCGCGTGATGGGGGGCCTGACCGTCGTGCCGAATCACGCGCTGGCCGATGCGCCCGCGCCCGACATCCTCGTGCTCCCGGGAGGCAATCTGCAGGCGGTGGACGACGAGACCCTCGCCTGGGTGAAGAAGACCAGCGCGGAGGCCGACCACGTGATGTCGGTGTGCTTCGGCGCGTTCCTCCTCGCGCGGGCCGGCCTGCTGGACGGGATCGAGGCGACGACGCACCACTGGGGGATCGACGACCTCCGCAAGGCCTCGCCCACGTGCACGGTCGTGACCGGGCGCCGATTCGTCGAGAGCGGGAAGATCCTCTCCACGGCGGGTGTGACGGCGGGCATCGACGGCGCGCTCCGGCTCGTCGAGAAGATCCTGGGCGCGGAGGCGGCTCTCTGGACGGCGCGGGAGTGGATGGAGTACGAGAGCTGGCCCGGCAGGGAGGGCGACGCGCCTTCCGGGGACTGAGAGGACGCGGCGGGAGCGGCTCGATCCGCGCCGGAGGGGACCCGGCTACTTCTTCCCCGGCGGCTTCTTGTTCGGCGCGACGGACTTGAGCGCGCTGGCGATCTTCCGCGCCTTGAGCGACTTCCCCGCCAGGACCTTCTTCCGCGCTCCGCTCCTCTTCAAGACGACGATCGCGGGCGTCTC
>JAUXCH010000502.1 GCA_030618975.1 Planctomycetia bacterium | reverse complement strand
GCACGGACGGACTGCGTGCGCTTCGCGGACCTCGTGGAGTAGGCGGCGTTCGCGAAGACGCCCGGATTGCACCTCCCCACGAGCGGGGTACGCCCTGCGCGACCGCTTGAATCAGGGCTCCGGAGCCTCCCGGCGCCCTCGTTGTTGACCGAATGGGCAACGTTGAACCATACTGGTGCTTGGCGGCAACGCGCGGTGGCCCTCCCCCTGGGGCCGGGGACACGGCGGGTGCCTGTGCCCCCTGGGAGGACACCATGAAGTTGGATTGGGCGCACCTCAAGACCGCGATCGAACGCGGCCTGCACTCGGCCAAGGAAGAGGAACGTGGCGGTCTCCGGGTGCACTGCGGATCCGCGGAGCGGATGCTGAAGGGCGCCAAGGACAACACCGCGAAGGAGATCCTGGACAAGGTTCATCACGCCAAGACCTCCATCGACCTCGACCGGGCCGTGGGCTTCCTCGAGGAGGCGTTGACCCTCGTTTCCAAGGAGGTTCCCGCGAGCTGAGGCTCCCTCCCTGAGGGGGGGGGCGACGGGCGTGGCTGGCCCGCGCGGCCGGGCCACGACGGTGTCCTGCAGCACGCGCGGCTGGACCGCGCGCGAACGGGGTGGTGTGGCCCTTCGCCGGGCATGATGGGGACATGGCCGGTATCCACCACGACTGGGGAATCGCCCCCTACGACGAGATCCACCGCCTCCAGCAGAGACTCGTCCTGGCGCGCGCCGACGACCGCATCCCCAACCTGCTCCTGACCGGCGAGCACGCGGCCGTCATCACGCTCGGCCGCAAGACGCCGGAGGGCGCGTCCTATCCGGGCGACGTGCCCGTCGTGCGGGTGGAACGCGGAGGCGAGGCGACCTTCCACGGGCCCGGCCAGCTCGTCGCGTACCCCCTGATCCACCTCACGCAAGCGCGCCGGAACCTGCACGCCTTCCAGCGCGACCTCGAGGAGATCGGTATACGCACCCTGGCCGAGTTCGGCATCGAGGCCGGTCGCAAGGAGGGGTGGACCGGGGTGTGGACCGAGCGTGGCAAGGTGCAGAGCCTGGGCATCGCAGTGCGCCGCTGGGTGACGTGGCACGGGCTCGCTCTCAACGTCAACACCGACCTCACGCCGTTCCGCGCCTTCAAGCCGTGCGGGCTGGACGGCACCGTGATGACCTCGATGGCCGAGATCCTCGGGCACGCCGTCGGGTTCGACGAGGTGCGGACGACCCTGCTCCGTCACTGCAACGACCTGCTACCCGGATCTCCCTTCGTGCCGGGTCCGCTTCCGGACCTGGAAGCCTCTCCCGCCGAGGCCTGAGGTATGTTCGTTTCCCCCTGTCGCGAGGAGCTGCCGTGACGTCCGCCTTCCCGTCGCCCGTCCAGGAACGTGAGCCCGTCGACCCCACCCTCGACCTCGAGGTGGAGATCCAACGACTGAAGGAGGAACGCAAGGCCGTCATCCTGGCGCACTACTACCAGGACAGCGAGATCCAGGATCTGGCCGACTTCGTCGGAGACAGCTTCGGTCTCAGCCGGCAGGCCGAGAAGACGGACGCCGAGGTCATCGCCTTCTGCGGTGTCCACTTCATGGCCGAGACCGCGAAGATCCTGAACCCCGGAAAGAAGGTCGTCGTACCGGACCTGGACGCCGGCTGCAGCCTGGCCGACCGGTGTCCTCCCGAGGCCTTCGCGAAGTGGCTCGAGCAGTACCCCGACCACGTGGTCGTGTCCTACATCAACACGTCGGCCGCCATCAAGGCGCTGAGCGACATCGTCTGCACGTCCAGCAACGCGGCCAACGTCGTGGCCTCGATCCCCGCGGACAAGCCGGTCGTGTTCGCTCCGGACCGCCATCTCGGCCGCTGGGTCGAGCGCCAGGTTGGCCGCAAGATGGTCCTCTGGCCGGGCTTCTGCGTGGTCCACGAACAGTTCACCGCCCGCCGCATGCTGGCGATCAAGCGAGATCACCCCGATGCCGACCTCATCGCGCACCCCGAATGCGAGCAGGCCGTGCTGGACCTCGCCGACTTCATCGGCTCCACGGCGCAGCTGATCCAGCACGTACGGACGAGCCCGAAGACGAAGTTCATCGTCGCGACCGAAATGGGGATCCTGCACCAGATGCAGAAGGCCCGGCCCGATGCGGAGCTGATCGGGGCGCCCGCGGACTCCGGGTGCCAGTGCGCCGTGTGTCCCTACATGCGGCTGAACACGATGGAGAAGCTCTACCTCTGCCTCCGCGACCTGGCGCCCGAGGTAACGGTGCCCGAGGAGATCGCGAAGCGCGCCCTCCTGCCCGTGGAGCGCATGCTCGCCATCGCGTAGCGCCAACTCGAGGGCTGACGTCCGAGGACAAGGACTGACACCCGGCACCCGTCTTCACGAACACGCCGGCGCCGGCGCGGCCATCGACCACCCCGAACGACTCGAGCTCACCGCAGGTCTGGCCCACGGCATTGGGGTTCACGAGCGCCGCCGCGGCCGGGCTGCGCACGCTCGGGAACCGCTTGCCGGGGACGATCCGGCCGCCGTCGAGGCCGTCCAGGACGCCCTCGCCACCTGTCCGGAGGGCGGCGCGGCGCGGGATGCGTCCACCTCCAGCCCCATGGCGACCACTCGGTCGTCCGGGACGGTCGAACACTTGAGGGTGGAAGTCCTGTCTTTACCGGTACCCTGCCGCGTTCCCTCTCGCGAAGGAGTCCCCATGGGCCAGCAGGGCGACGCAGCCAAAGCCAAGGACACGGCAGCCAAGGACACAGCAGCCAAGGACACAGGCGGGTCCAAGGGCGGGTCCAAGGGCCGGACCGGTGCCGGAGGCAAGGCACCCGGCAAGGACACGGGCAAGGACACGGTCATCACCCCGAGGGCCGAGGACTACAGCCAGTGGTACCTGGACGTGGTCCGGGCCGGCGAGCTGATGGACTACGCGCCCGTCCGCGGGTGCATGGTGATCCGTCCCAACGGCTACGGGATCTGGGAGGCGCTCCAGCGCGACCTGGACCGGCGCTTCCGGGAGACCGGGCACGAGAACGCCTACTTCCCGCTGCTCATCCCGCGGTCCTTCCTCGCGAAGGAGGCGGAGCACGTCGAGGGCTTCGCGAAGGAGTGCGCGATCGTCACGCACCATCGTCTCAAGACCGTGGAGCGGGACGGGAAGACGACCCTCGAGCCCGACCCGGCCAGCCGTCTCGAGGAGGAGTACATCATCCGTCCCACGAGCGAGACGATGATCTGGCACATGTACGGGAAGTGGATCGACTCGTGGCGCGATCTCCCGCTTCTGCTGAACCAGTGGGCGAACGTGATGCGCTGGGAGATGCGGACGCGTCCGTTCCTGCGCACGGCGGAGTTCCTCTGGCAGGAGGGTCACACCGCGCACGCCACGCGCGATGAAGCGATGCAGGAGACGCGACTGATCCTCGACATCTACCGCGACTTCTGCGAGGAGATCCTCGCGATACCGGTGGTTCAGGGCGTCAAGACGGAGAGCGAGCGGTTTCCCGGCGCCGACGAGACCTTCTGCATCGAGGCGATGATGCAGAACGGGTGGGCGCTGCAGTCGGGGACCAGCCACTTCCTCGGCCAGAATTTTGCCAAGGCGTTCGACGTCACCTTCCAGAACAAGGAAGGCGAGCGCGAACACGTGTGGGCCTCCTCGTGGGGCGTGTCGACGCGCCTCATCGGAGGCGTCGTGATGACGCACTCCGACGACAACGGCCTTGTGCTCCCGCCCCGTGTCGCGCCGCTCCCGGTCGTCATCGTGCCCATCTACCGCAAGGCGCACGAGAAGGAAGCCGTGATGGTGCACGCGGACAAGGTGGCCGCGGTACTGAAGGACGTGGGACTGCGAGTCAAGATCGACGACCGCGAGAACATGAAGCCGGGCGCGAAGTACTACGAGTGGGAGCGGCGCGGCGTGCCGCTTCGCATCGAAGTCGGACCGCGCGACGTGAAGAACGACGGCGTGATGTCCGTCCGGCGCGACAACCGCAACAAGGAGCCCATGCCGCTCGCCGGCCTCGCCGAGCAGGTGCCGGCACTCCTCGATTGCATCCAGCGGGACATGCTCGAGCGGGCCCGCGCCGCGCGCGAGGAGCGCACCGGCGACGTCGCCACCCTCGACGAGCTCGCCGAGAGGCTCGAGGCCTCGCCGGGGTGGTACCGGGGCGGCTGGGACGGGACCCCCGAGACCGAGGCGAAGGTCAAGGAGGTCACGAACGCGACCATCCGGCTGATCCCCCTCGAGGGGAGCGAGCCGGACGGCCGGAAGGACCTCGTGAGCGGCAAGGACGCGAAGTACACGGTCGTGTACGCCCGCGCCTACTAGGACAACGCTCGGGGTCAGGCGGAGGTCCCTGACGTTCACGCCGGGCTTCGAGGTCATCAGGCGGGCACGCCGGGCTTCGGGGGCTTCGAGGTCAGGTGGTTTCCGGATCGTTCGCGCCGGGCGCCGTGGGACGGCGCGCTGTGGGACGGTGCGCCGTGGGACGGCGCGCCGTGGGACGGCGCGCCGTGGGACGGCGCGCT
>JAUXCH010000777.1 GCA_030618975.1 Planctomycetia bacterium | reverse complement strand
GCTTGGCCTCCGACTTGGTGTGCACGCTTGCGTTCCCGGCCGCACGGCCCCCGAGGCGATCGGCCGCATGGGCCCGGGCGTGTACCGCCGCCGCGATCTCGCGGACCGGTTGGAGCGTGCCGACCTCGTTGTTCGCGAGCATCACCGTGACGAGCACGGTGTCGTCGCAGAGTGCCGCAGCGACGGCGTCCGGGTCGACGCGGCCGCGGTCGTCGACGCCGATCCGCGTCACCTCGTAGCCCTCCTCCTCGAGCACGCGGCACGGCTCGAGGATCGCGGGGTGCTCCACGGCGGAGGTGACGACGTGCCGACCGGGTCCCGTGTGCGCCACGCCCAGGACCGCCATGGTGTTCGCCTCCGAGCCGCCGGAGGTGAAGACGATCTCCTCGGGGGCCGCGCCGAGGAGGTCGGCGACCTCGGCTCGAGCGGCCTCGACGGCCTCGCGGGCACGCCGTCCGAAGGCGTGGCCGCTCGACGGGTTGCCGAAGTGCTCCGTGAGGTACGGGAGCATCGCGTCCACGACGGCGGGGTCCACCGGCGTGGTCGCGTTGTAGTCGAGGTAGATCATGCGCGCCTCCTGCGGGCGAGGGAGGTCGATGATGGACGACCCCGTACGGTCCGACAAGGACCGTCGTCGCCATGCGTACCGGTGTCCGGAGGGGGGGGGAGCCCGGAAGCGCCCGGGTCCGAGGGCTGCGCCCCCCGTTGGAGTGCGGCGGGCCGGTGTTCGCACTCCTCCACATTCCGGACCGGGGGCGTGTACTCGACACAGGGGAGAGGAACGTCCGATGGAAGAGAACCGTCCTCGGACCGGCGGCTTTGGATTGTATATACAACGAACTGTGGCGCACCACGGTCCGGTCCCAGGGGCCCGGGGGCCCCAGCGAGACTCGACGTCCCACCGAAGCTCGAAATCCTGGAACGGGACCCATCCCCGTCCGCACGACCGGCTCACCGTCGATGAAAGGCCTCTGGGTGGATGGCAAGCGGAGCGCCGGCTGCACGCGCTGCCTGCACGCCCTGACCGGGTATCCTGCTTGCCGTGACGACCTGGGCCGGGTGGAGCGATCGATGAACCGGACGTTCTTGCTGCTCGCATGCCTCGGTGTGTTCATCCTCCTCGGTCTCGCTCTTCTCGTGCAGGACGAGGGCGGCGGGGGACCGCGCGCGACCCCAGATCCCATCGACAGGTCTGCGGGCTCCCCTGTCCTGAGGGGGCCGCCCGAGTCGGGTCGCGCGATCGAGACGGATGACTCCACGGCCGAGCATCTTGATCCCGGGGACTCCTACGGGGTCCGCGGCCGCGTATTCGACTCGTCGGGTGCGCCCGTGCCGGGGGCAACGATCGAGATCCTCGGGAGGGCTTCGGCACGGATCCGGTGGCGCAACGCTCCCTCCATCGCCAGGACCACGGCGGCTGGAAACGGCGACTGGTCGACGGTCGTGGATGTGAGCCTCGGGGAGGTCTCCGTGGGCGCTCACCATGCGGAGGTCGGTCGGAGCGTGCCCGTGGTGCTCGAGGTCCAGCCCGAGGCCCGCGGGGCGGAGCCGATCGAGCTGGTCCTGATTCCAGGTGGCGACGTCTTGGTTCGTGTTGTGACCCCCGGCGATCGAGTCCCTGTTGCCGGTGTCGTGGTCGGTTTCACGACGGGCTCCGACGTGCGGAGTGCGCCGTGCGGTGAGGGCGCTACCACCAATGCGGGCGGGGAGTGCCTTCTCGAGGACGTCCCGCTCCCGGCGACCCTCTTCGTGCGCGGACCTGGCGGAGGGAGCACGGGGAGGTTCATCCGGTCGATTCCAGCCGACGTACCTCTCGTCGAGCTGACCTTCCCCAGAGGGGCGGAGTCCTCCACGGTCACACTGCGCTCGGGAGATCCGGAGCAGGTCGGTCGGGAGGTCCTCTGCGTTCTCCAACACGACGGGGGGGACTGGATGTTCTATCAGAGGTTCGTTGCCGTCGTGGGAGGTTCGCCCGCCAGCGTGTCGACCTTCTCGTCCGCTCCCAGCGCCTCGTTGGACCTCAGCGCCCCGTCCCTCGGCGGCCGCCTCGAACTCGATTGGACGGGGTTTCGCGAGCTGCTTCCCGGGGATGTCGTCATTCCCGTCGACCGGATGGTCCAGCAGCATCTCCGATTCGTCTCCGAGGAAGACGGCACACCTCTTCCGGGTCTGACCTACGAACTCGTGACGAAGCGCAGTGGCATCGGAGTGAGTGCCAAGGCGTCCGTCGTGACGGATGCTCGGGGTGCGGGCTCCGCCTGGATTCCCGATGGGGACTACGACGTGTCGTTCGCCGGCAACGTGATCGCGTCGCTCGCAGTGACCGTCGGCGGGGGAGAGGCGGAGACGATCCCCGTGTCGGGCTTCGGGACCCTCGGCGTGGAGGTGGTCCTGCCGGACGACCCTGGACCCTTGAGAATGAGGGTCTCGTCGTCCGAGCACCCCTCGGATGCGGGCGCTTTCGACCCGAGCAGGGCAGCCGTGGCCGGGAGGCCACCCTCCCTCTACACCCGGGAATGGCCGCTCGAAGGAAGTGCCTGGTCGCAGCTCGTCCCGTGGCCGCCCGGTACGGAGCTGGACGTCGCCGTGATTGCCGCCGAGGGCGGCCAACCTCTCGTCTCCACGAAGGCCGTCGTGGGTCGGTCGCCCGTTCGTCTGGATGCGAGCCGTCTCCGCATGCCCGACGTGTCCGTGCGG
>JAUXCH010000653.1 GCA_030618975.1 Planctomycetia bacterium | reverse complement strand
TGCGAGCACGACAGTCATCCGTGAAGTGCCTGGGAAGTGCCTGAGGAGGTACGTAGCCCTCTACATGGACTCCGACTGCCACTCCTCCAGCCAGTTCGCCGCGTCCTTGTGACCTGGTTTGATGCGGATCACCTCTCGCATGTGCCGGATCGCCTTATCGAGATGCCCGAGCCACGAGTGAGCAATGGCAAGATCGTACTGAGAGTGGAGCTCGATCGCCAACCCCGAGTCAGCCTCGACTGCCTTCTCGAGCAGTTGAATGGCTCGCCGCAGGTCGTCCTCGTCGACCTCGTCAGACCGATACATGAGCAGGTGCGCGTAGTAGCGAAGCGCCATGGGTATTGGCGGCTCCTTCTGCAGGATTTTCTCGAACAGGCGCTCGGCGGCGTCGTACTCGCCCCAGTACCCCAAGTGCTCGGCGAATACAGTCTTGGCGAGATCTCGGTACGGGTCGATGTCGATGGCGCGCCCGAACATCTCTCGGGACGGCCCAGCCTGGTCGAGTCGAAAGAGTGCCATCGCGAGGTAGATCGCCGCACCACACAGCATGGGGTCCTGCGCCAGAGCACGACGGCACAGGTCGACGGCCCTCTCCAGGGCCGGCGGCCCCGTCTCGTCCGAGAAGGCGTAGTTCAGGACACCCAACCGCTCGAGTGCAAGCGCGTGATCCGAGTAGAGCCCAAGGGCCTTCTCATACCACTTCATGGCTTCTCGTTTCTTGCCAGCGTCCTCGAGGTCCAGCCCCCTACGGTAGGACAGGTGCCCCGTCGCCCATCCCCTCTTCAGGGCCCGGAGTTCCCCCTCGCCAGGTGCATTGTGGACCGGATCCGGGTGCGGAAACGGCTCGGCCCAGAGCTTCGTTCGCCACCGGACGGCGAACTCGTCAGCCAGGGTCTCACTGGCGAACGTGCGCTCCGGGCGGCGGGACCCCGTACGAACCACTTGGAGGTGGCCGATCTCGTGCAGGAGCGTGTAGTAGAGCGTGTAGCGTCGGACGGCAAGGACCGGCCACTGACTGTTCTTGAGTGCGCCGTACTTCTCAGCGGGATACGCATCCCGAGCCCGATTCAGACTCACGCGGATAGGCAGAGCGCAGAGGCTGACATGTCGGCGACCCCTCCTGCTCGTGTAGCCCAGCGTTCGGTTTCCCCAGGCGTCGTCGCTGAAGTGGACTTCCTTGAGGCGCGACAGAAGCGACTCTGGAAGGCGCGAGAGTACGACGCGCACGTCGTCTTCGCCCACGTAGTGCCTACGGTGGGTCGCTACGGGGTGCCTCTTGAAAGTGATGCGCCGGAACTCAGTCACGTTCATAGCCCATGAAAGACGATCAAGCCAGCGCCCGCAAGAGCAGCAGGGGTGTCCCGAGACGGTCGTCGTGCCGGTGTCATGGTGGTGCTCGCACGTACATGGTGACGACGCATCGTCCGTGGGGACACGGTTTTCCAGGATTTCCGGATCGACTCATGGGTCGTCGACGTGCGAGGCGGATGCACCGGCGTGGCCTCCGGACCACAGCGCCGCTTTGACTCGTGTGCGGCAAGGCGCGATTGAGTCCGCCTGTGCAAGAGCAGCGATCCTGACCGCCTCAGGGCGTCTTCCACCCGCTTCTCCCTTTCACCCGTCTCTCACATGAGGTCATGCTTCTCCCCTCCCGAAGGCGAGCAGTTCCTCAACGGCAAGGAGAATGTGCGGCAATTGATCTGGCGCAATCTCGAAACCTCCGCTCAGCGTCGTCTGCCAGTAGGTCGGCCCACTGTACTGATACGTCCCGAGCCGCACACTGGCTTCGTAGTGGCCTACCCTATCGATCGGCCTCAGTTCCAGCTGGAACTCACTGGGATCCATCGACTCCAGCCTTGCGGTTTCCTTCCGTGTATCAACGAGCTTCCTCAACTGAGCCACGAAGTCGTCGAGATCGTGCCCAAGCAGCCACACTCCCGAGTGGCTGCCGTAGAAGCTCAGCAGTTGGACGGTTACTCGCGCCCGCACGGAACCCGCAGTCGCCACCCCTTCGCAGGGCGTGTGCTCGAGGCCCTCGAGCTCGAGGAACTCCAGATCGGACCCCAGTCTGATCATGACGTCTCCGCCGGGAGTGTCTGCACGCAGCTTCGCTCGCAATGAGCGGAACCCTCCGATCAACCGGATCGTAGGTTGGGGCTCTTCTGGATTCCAGGCCTCCTCGCCTTCAAGGAGCACCCGCGTCCCGCCATCACCCGATGATCCGCCGGGCACAGAGGACTCTCATCGCCTGGACGTCCTCAACGTATGACCTTGCAGCGCCCTCTACAGACTCGCCGTCACTCAACCCATCAAGCCGTGCACGGCGCCTGCCCCTCTTTCTGAAAGAGCATTCCCGTATCCGGACCGTTGTCGTGCGGGTGTGTCCCCGACGTCCCACCGCGACGTGCCTTCCCGGAAGGGACAGGATGCCAGTTTGCCTTGGGAACCGCCGGGTGGGAGCATGCCCTCCATGAGACGACCCGTGCGCGTGGCGCTCCTGGTGGCATGGTCGCGCTTGGCCGCGGTATCCGCGTCCGCCGAAGCGGACCCCTACGCCGACTGGGGACCGCCGTATCGCGTGATCTACGGCGGCTACTCCATGCAGCCGGAGGATTGGGACCTCTGGAAGGGGACGTTCAACATCGTGCACCACTCCCTGCTGGGGCGCGACAAAGCGGAGACCCGCGCCCTGCTGGACAAGGCGCGACAGTGCCGGATCAAGCTGCTCACCACGGCCCCTGTCTGGAGCCGTAAGACCCGGGTGTTGGACGTCCAGCCCCTCCGGAGGTTGTTGGAGGCGGTCGAGCCCGGGGATCCCGCGCTCTTCGGATACGTGGTCGAGGCGGCCTGCTACATCCCCAAGGCGAAGCAGAAGAAGATCTACGACGCCATCAAGAAGCTCGATCCGGTTCGCCCCGTGTGGATGGAGTTCTCCTCGACGAGCGGCGAGCGCTGGAAGGATTTCAACCGCGCCGCCTGTGACGCGCTGTTCACCTACAACTACCCCTACGAGGTCGGAGACAGGGAAGGCTACGACCCGGCACAGCGGCGCATCGGATACACCGTGCGTGCAATCCAGGGCGTTCGCGCCGACCGACTACCGGTGATCCCGATCCTGCAGGCCTTCCGCGGCAAGAGCGGCGGCGACTGGCGCGTTCCACCGCCGGGCGCCATGGCCGATCAGTTTGATGCGTGGCTGGCCCTGCGAAAGGTGCAGGGCGTCGCGTTCTACCGCTGGCGCGGCGGGCCGCCGTTCTACGGGCTGCTCGCCGACGGGACGCCGGGCAACTACACGTGGAGCGAGACGCAGGAGCTGTGCCGACAGGTCGCCGGCCAGGACGGGCCCTTCGTGGATGCCGCCGCATGGCGGCGCACGGCGGCGGCACCGGTGTTCGAGCCCACTGCCATCCTGCTCGACGAAGACTGGGAGGAGGTCCCCGTCGGGACCGTACTCGTCGGGTCGGCGCCTGCCGGCGGCTGGCAGGCCCAGGACGTCACGGTCGTGGAGGACGAAACCACGGGGTCCTCGCGGGTGGCGCACGACGA
>JAUXCH010000439.1 GCA_030618975.1 Planctomycetia bacterium | reverse complement strand
TTCTACACGGCTGGTATCCAGGAGATCTCAAAACGGCAAACGGTCGTCAGGATTACTGCTCAATCTTCCCTCGAAGCTCGGCACGACCTCCATCCCGGATCTGACGCTGCCGCTCGCCAGGACGGCGCCCGTCATGTTCGGCAGCATCCTCGCGGTCCTCACCGGCCTGTCCTGGGTCGTCCACCGGCGGAACCGGGTCGCGGCGGAGTCGGCGCCCGAGACCTCGAACGAAGCGGAGGGGAACGCGTGACGCCTCGACGCCTCAAGGACATCCTCTGGGTCTTCACCTTCCTCGGCCTGGCAGCCGTCGTCCTCCGGATCACGACGGGACTCGGCGCCTCCACCGACCTCTCGGACGGCGTGCCGTGGGGACTGTGGAAGGTCGTAAACATGATCGGGGGCGTCGCGCTCGCCACCGGCGGCTTCGCCATGGCGTTCGCGGGCCACGTCCTCGGCATTCGATCCCTGAAGCCGCTCGTCCGCCCGGCGATCCTCGTCGCCTTCCTCGGCTACGGCGCGTCGTGCTTCGCGCTGCTCATGGACATCGGACTGCCCCACCGCTTCTGGCACCCGTTCGTCTACTGGAACCTGCACTCCTTCCTGTTCGAGGTCTTCTGGTGCGTGATCCTGTACTTCACGGTCACCACCCTCGAGATGACACCGGTCGCGCTCGAGGGCTCGCGTTTCGGGAAGGTGCTCGCGTTCGTCAAGAAGATCGCCACCCCCGTCATGATCTTCGGGGTCGCATTCTCCTGCATGCACCACACCTCGCTCGGGTCCCTGTTCCTCGTCAGCCCCACCCGGCTGCACGAGCTCTGGTACTCCCCGTGGCTGCCCGTGCACTTCATCCTCTCCGCGGTCGGGGCGGGGCTCATGACCGTCGTGCTCGTCACGCTGGTGGTCGGGCACCTGTACCGGCGCACGGTGCCGACCGAGCTGCTGGGGAAGGTGGGCGCCGCGGCCGCGATCATCCTCGGGGGCCATCTCGTGGCGCGGTTCGCGGACCTCCTCGCACGCGGCTCGCTGGGTTCCGCCCTCGACGGATCGATGGAAGCCACGCTCTTCTTCGTGGAGATCCTCGCAACCGTGGCCGCAGTCGCCCTGCTGGCGACGAAGAGCATCCGCCGCTCCACCCGGGGGCTCGCCGCGGCCGGACTGCTCGCCATCCTGGGCCTGGTGATGAACCGGGCCAACGTCGGGATCTTCGGCTACCTCTCGAGCGCGGGGGCGACCTACCACCCGACGCTCCCCGAGATCTTCCTCGCCCTCGGCCTCCCCGCGATGGCGGGTCTCGTGTTCCTGTACTTCGTCGAGCACTTCCGGATCTTCGATCTGGGAGAGCCCGTGGAGGTTCCCGCGACCTGCGCCACCGTCTGCAGCTTCGAGCGCCAGACGAACGTGTGGACCGGGGTCTTCGCGGACCCCTTCCAGCGGATCAGCCTCCTCGTGGTCATCGTGGTGCCGCTGGCCGTGGCCCTGCTGTCGGCCAGTGCGGGCGGCGGCGCCGCCGCCTCGATCGAGGTGCGCGCGCCGCTCGCCGCGGACGCGACGCGCGCCGTGCTCAAGATCGACGGGAACCGCAACGGGGACCTCGTGCGCTTCGAGCACGACGATCACAAGCGCCGTCTGGGGGACGAGGCGTCGTGCGTCCTGTGCCACCACCTCGACCTGCCCGGCGACCACGCCACCACCTGCTCCCGGTGCCACCGGGACATGGAGGCCGAGCGCTCCATCTTCGATCACGAGCGCCACACCGCGCTCGTGGCCGCGCGAGAAGGATTCGGCGGTCCGGTCGCGGGCAACCGCTCCTGTGCCGTCTGCCACGCCGAGGACGCGCCGCGCTCGCGCGCGTCGTCCCGCTCCTGCCGGTCGTGCCACGAGAAGGACATGCGGATGCCCGAGCCGGACGGACGAAGACAGGATCTCGCCCCCGGCTACCGGACCGCCCTGCACGCGAGTTGCGTAGGCTGCCACCGGGAGAAGGCCGAGGCCGCAGGTCGCCCCGACCTGCCGGAGTGCCGCACCTGCCACCCCGACTGAGGGGCCGAGCGTGGAACCGCGAGGAGGATGCGAGCCTGGGTGCGTCGTAAGCGCCGGTCGGACGCCCCGCGCTGACGGCGTCGATCTGGGCGTCGTCGTACGGGATCCGGAGCCCAGGCCCCAGCCACGCTCCTTTGCGAACTCGCAGCTGGCCCCGCCCCCCCGGGGTGGTTCCCGTGCGGTTCACGCAGACGCGCTCGGGGAGCTCGAAGCGATCGAGCAGGTCGAGAGCCCGTAGTGGGTCGCAGGCGTGCACGTCCAGACTTCCGGGCCTCTGCGCGAACACACGCGGGACCCTGTCCCTACGTGAAGAAGTTCCAGAAATGGCGGAACACGGCGACGTAGGCGTTGCTCCACGCATCCTCGCGGAAGAACTCGACCTGCATGCTCGGGTGTCCGACGAACGGCCTGAGCACCCACGCTAGCTGGACCGCTACGAACATGTACAGCGTGACCCAGACGGCCTTGCCCACGCGGTGGCGAGGATCCCTGGAAATGAGCGGGCGGTAATGGCGCGAAAGCGTGACCTGCCCTACCAGCGCCGCGACGAGGAAGAGGACGCCGTTCAGGAGGACCGCCAGGTCGTGGTCGGAGCTGGATGCATAGGCCCAGAGCGTGATCGGCGCCAGGGAAGCCAACGCGACGGCCATCGTCGCCTGTGCAGCGAGGACGCCGCGGAAGGCGCTCGCAAAGTCCTCTCGAAGGCCCAGAAGCGTGTTCACGACGAAGAAGTTGGGGAGGCAGACCGCCGAAGTCACGATGAGCAGGAGGGGCACCTTGAGGCCCGAGTAGAAGGACTGGAGCGCACGCGCTCCGTAGAACCCCATGGCCGCGCCGTACAGGAACCCGCCCGCGGCGAGGAGCAGCAAGAGGTGCGTCCACGGGACACGCGGCGCCGCGATGGCGTAGCGGCCCGTGGATCGCAGCAGCCCTTCGACGTTCCTGAACATCCGGGTCAGGAGAACAGATTCACGAGGCTCTTGAAGAAGGACTCGAAGAAGCTCGATTCACGCGCGCGGAACAGTTGGAAGGGTTGCCCCGGAGCCCCGATGAAGGGGCGGAGGATCCACCCCATCTGGGCTCCGACGATGGCGAAGACCACCGTCCACGTGAAGAAGATGCGCCGTGCGAGCCTCTGTCCATTCCGCGGAACCCTGAGCGTCGGCGGGGGCTGCGCCGCATCCGTCTCCGTCTCGGGGTCATCCGCGTGCTCCTCGTCGTCCGCCTGCTCGAGGGTCTCCTCGATCGCCACAACTGGCTCCCGTGGAGCAGCCGGCGCGAAGAGACCCTCGAGCGCGCGACCGAGGAAGACGAGCCCGACGAGGCCGGAAACGGTGAAGAACAGCACGTTCAGCACGACCATGAACGCGTAGCTCGACGTGCTGAGCGTGAAGAAGCCGGTGACCGGACCCAGGCTCGCCAGCAGCGCCAGGTTGACGGCCAAGGCCCCGAGGAGCAGCCGGAGGGTGTCGGGCGCCAGGAGCCTCGAGCCTGCCAGCGCGGACAGGACGTAGAGCGACGGGAAGGTCACGGCGAGCGTGAGGAGGAACAGCAGCGGCACCTTGGCGGCCGTGGTCAGAAGCTGAGCCGTGCTCCCATCCCCACCTCGCAGGACGGCATACAGCCCCATGAAGACGCCGTACACCGCGCCGAGCAGGATCCCGGCGAGCACGAGAGATCGTATCGGGATCTGGATACGTGCCTCGATGAGGTCTTCGCGCCGCGTGAAGCGACCGCGAAGCAGCTGATCGACGTCCGCCAAGAGCTTGCGTAGCGACTGCACGTTGCCTCCTCCTGTGCCTCGATGCAGAGTCTACGACTTCGGGACCTTCGCGCTACCCCCCTTGCCTCCAGGGGTGGCGCGCCCGTGGGCCCTTCCCCCTCAGGACCCGGACCGGACGCTTGACGGTGGACTCCGTCAGTTCGAAGGAGCCCTCCTGCCGGCGCCAGCCTCCGACGCAAGACGGCCCAGACGTCGCACTCGGCGTGGGCCTCTTCCGGGTACTCCCGGTAGAGACTCTGCCGGACCTCGTTCGCACGGCGCAGTGTGTCGAGGAGCCCCACGGAGTTGAGTTCTGCGTTGGTGAATGCCTTGGGAAAGCCCCCGCAGTTGGTGAGAGCGCTGACATCGCCGCAAACGTCCAGCACTTCGAAACCCTGCAGTTCGAACTCGTCGGGCGCCGCAGCCAGATCCTCTTCGCCAGGGTTGACGAGGACGGCCAGGACGTTGTGACGCTCGGCGTTCGGCACCCGTGTCATGAGATAGAGCAGGTCATGGAAGTAGAAGCCTCGGAAGTCCTGATGAACGTTGTGTTCCCAGTCTTCCGCGGTCAGTTCCGTGAGAATGGGCGGGCACAACGAGTAGTCAAGCCCCACGACCTCGCGAAGTTGATTCAGGCCAGACCAACGTACGAAGCCCGTCCAACTCGCACCGTCTTCCGGACGAAAGCGCTCGACGATCGTGAAGTAGGGCTCGCGGGACATACGCGGAGACTACGCCCCGTCCGACTCCCTGTCCACGACCTCGAGTTCCAGCACATCGGCCAATCGCCGGCTCACTTGCGATCCCCGACTCCCGTCCGTCGTCACTCACCTGACCAAGCCGTGCACGGCGCCTGCCCCTCTTCCCGAAGGAGCATTCCCGTGTCCGAACCGTCTCCGTACAGGCATGCACACCTCCCCGACGTCCCACCGCGACGTGCCTTCCCGGAAGGAACAGGAAGCCAGTTTGCCTTGGGGGCCGCCGGGTGGGAGCATGCCCTCCATGAGACGACCCGTGCGCGTGGCCCTCCTGGTGGCATGGTCGTGCTTGGCCGGGGTATCCGCCTCCGCCGAAGCGGACCCCTACGCCGACTGGGGACCGCCGTATCGCGTGATCTACGGCGGCTACTCCATGCAGCCGGAGGATTGGGAC
>JAUXCH010000378.1 GCA_030618975.1 Planctomycetia bacterium | reverse complement strand
CGAAGAGCTCGGCTGCGACGTGGCGATCGACTACCGGAAGGGCCCGGTGCACGAGGCCGTCCGGCGACACGTCCTGGAGGGCGTCGACGCCGTGCTCGACGGGGCGGGCGGGGAGGCGCTCCACGAAGGTCTCGGAGCGCTTCGCGACGGCGGCAGGCTCGTGTCGCTGGTGGAGCAGCCGACCGACGCGAAGTTCTCCGAGCGCGGGCTCACGTGCTCGTGGATCTTCGCGTCCCCGAACGGCGAACAGCTGGCCGAGATCGCTTTGCTCGTCGACGAGGGGCGCCTGAAGGTGCACGTCGAGGCGACCTGGCCCCTGGCAGAGGCGGCGCGAGCGCACGAGCGGCTCGAGGCTCGCCACGTGCGCGGCAAGCTGGCGCTGATCGTCGAGCCGGTGAACGCGCGCTGACGCACGCGACGCGCATCCGGGTCCTCCGGTCCTCTCGAGGGCCTCCCGAGCCGTCCCGATCCAGAGCCGGATCCAGAAATCGGGTCGCAGTTGTACTTACAACAGAGTACGGTGAGGACTGGCGTGGGCGCCGCGCCGGCACCATGATCTTGATGACCACGGTCATGACCATGGTCAGTGCCGGGATCGACGACGTCGGGAGTCTGACATGCGGACCATCGAGGCATCCGAGTTCAAGGCCAGGTGCCTCGCACTCATGGACGAGATCGCCGAGACGAACGAGACGATCGTGATCATCAAGAACGGCCGCCCCGTAAGCCGCCTGGTCCCCTACCGAAGGCGCCCCGCTCCGCTCTTCGGCCTTCATCGTCACGAGATCGGGATCCTCGGCGACATCGTCTCCGAGACCCGGCACGACTGGGAGGCGACACGTTGATCCTGCTCGACACCCACGTCCCGGTCTGACTCGACAGCGGGAGCCCGAGGCTCGGCCGGGTGTCCGCGTGCAAGGACCCTGCTGCTCGTGCGGTGCCGCTGCCGGTGCCTGACGTCGTACGGTATCGGTATCGGTGCCGGTGCCGGTGCCTGACGTCGTACGGGAGGGTCAGAAGTCGTCGTCGAGGAGGCGCTCGGCCAGGGCGAGGTCGGCCGGGGTCGTGATCTTCAGGTTGCGGGCGTCGCCCTTGACCGCGGCGACGGGGATCTTCGCCGCGTGGAGGAGACCCACCTCGTCGGTCGCCTTCAGCGCCTCCTCGCCGAGCTCCTCGTAGGCCCGGCGCAGCAGGTCGGCGCCCGCGGCCTGGGGCGTCTGCGTGGCGACGAGGGTGGACCGGTCGACGGGCTCCACGAAGAGCGCCGGTTTCCCCTCCGTCGCGCCCTCGATGCGGTGGAGCGAGTCGTGGACGCGACGCACCGCGGCGGCCGCGCCGTGGCGCCGGGCCGCTCCCAGGACGCGGCGCACGAGGTCGGCGGAGACGAGCGGTCGGGCGGCATCGTGCACGAGGACCGTCTGCACGCCGTCGGGGAGGGCCCGGAGGCCGTTCAGGACGCTCTCGGCGCGGGTGGCGCCGCCGTCGGCGAAGCGCGCGCGGGGGAGCAGGTGCTTCACCTGCGCGCGGTCCTCGGGCCGGGTCACGACGACGAGGGCCATCTTCTCCACGGCGACGAGGAACGGGGCGAGCGCGCGGACGAGCACCGCCTTGCCCCCGAGCGGGCGGAGCACCTTGGGGACCCTGCCGCCGAAGCGACGGGAGGAGCCGGCGGCGACGAGCACGAGACCATCCACACCCGGATCCTACCCGCGCCGGATCCCACGCGCGATGGGGTCGCGGCGAGGAGGGTACACTCCCGGGCGGAGGCCTCATCCCATGAGGGTCGGCATCGGCTACGACATCCACGCCTTCGATCCCACCCGCGTCCTGGTGCTGGGCGGCGTGAAGATCGAGGGCGCGTGGGGGCTCAAGGGGCACTCCGACGCCGATGTGCTGCTGCACGCGATCACCGACGCGCTGCTCGGTGCGGCCGCGCTGGGCGACCTGGGCGACCACTTCCCCGACACGGAGGAGGAGTGGAAGGACGCACCGTCGGCCGTCCTCCTCGCCGAGGTCCGCACGAAGATCAGGGCGCAGGGCTGGGTACCCGGCAACGTCGATGCCACCGTGGTCGCCGAGCGGCCCCGCCTCGCCCCCCACCGGGAGGCCATGCGCCGGCGGATCGCGGAGCTGCTCGGCCTCGAGGAGGGAGCGGTCAGCGTGAAGGCGACGACGCACGAGGGTCTCGGCACGCTCGGGCGTGCGGAGGGGATCGCCGCACTCGCGGTCGTCTCCCTCGTACGCACGGACGGCGCGGAGGGGGAGACGGCGCGTTGAGCTCGAGGTGGATCCCGGTCGCGATTCTCGCCCTGCTGTGCGTTGCGTGCGGCGACACGGGCACCGCGGCCCAGGTTCGCGAACTCGCCGAGAACGTGGTGACGCTCCAGACGGGCACGACGAGCGAGCTCAGGGACCAGCGCGGTACGGGACCCTGTCGCGGGTACGACGTGGGCCCCGACGAGATGGTGGAGGTGCTCGAGGATGCGATGAAGCGCGCGGACGGGAAGGGCGAACCGCCCTACGTGAAGACGTTCGCGTCGAAGCGCTACCGGGAGGTGGTCGCGAAGGAGTTCGAGAAGCGCCGCGCGACCTACAAGGACACCTTCCTGACCGCCGCGATCGCCATCGTGCACCCGGTCGCCGGCGACCCGTCGCGGTGCAGGGTGGAGATGCACGACACCCGGCGCGGTCCCTTCCACGGCGGCTCGGTGAAGTGGGGCCGCGACCTCCCCGGCTGGATCGACGCCGAGCTCGCCGAGCGCGCGGCCGGCACGATCAAGCCCATCCCGTGACCGTGACCTGGGGGGCAGACGGGGCGGGGGGAGGAGCGCCGTAGGATGCCTCCCGTGGCCCCGCCGAAACCCGCCCCCCGCCGCGTCCTCGGGATCGACCCGGGCACGCGCCTGCTCGGCTGGGGCGTGATCGAGCAGCGGGGGCGCGACGTCGAGGTCCTCGGGCACGGGGTGCTGCGCGCGAACCCGCGAGACGACCTGCCGACGCGTCTCGGCGTGCTCGCGCGGGCGCTGCGGGAGGTGGTCGCCCGCCACCGACCCTCGGAGGCCGCCATCGAGGAGACGTTCCACGGCCGAAGCGCGCGAGCCGCGCTCAGCCTGGGCGAGGGGCGGGGCGCCGCGATCGTGGTCGTGGCCGAGGCGGGGCTGCCCGTGACCGGGTACGCGAACAACGTCGTGAAACGGGCCGTGACGGGAGCCGGGCGGGCCGGCAAGGAGCGGGTCCAGGCCATGGTCATGCGCCTCCTGGGACTGAAGGACCGGCCCGAGACCCTCGACGCCTCCGACGCCCTGGCCGTGGCCCTGTGCCACCTCCAGCAGGCCGCGGCCGGGCATCTCAAGCGGACCGGGGCCGGGTTGCCCAGCGCGGGCAGGGGCGGGATGTCGCCCCGGATCGCGGCGGCCCTGAAGGCCGCGGACCGCTCCGGACGGCCCGCCCGTCGCCGCTGATCCGGGGCGGGGCTGCCACCATCCCCCGGGCGTTGTATCGTCGGGGGCAGCGGCCCGACCGGCCGCCGCCCTTCCGGAGACCCCGTACTTGCTACCCAGCTGGCCACCAGGCATCCCCCCCCTGTGCGGGCTGCCGCCCCTCGCTTCCCTCGCCTCCGACCTCTCGCTCGTCGCGTACTTCGTCGTGGCGGAAGCCCTGGTGGTGTTCTGCACCCGGGCCGCCGTGGCGCTCGAGGACTACAGCCGGTCGGATCTCCTCGCGCGCGCGAGGGCGGACGGACGCGAGGAGCAGGTCGAGGCGCGGCTCGACCAGGCAGGGGCCTGGGAGCTTTCGGCCCGGCTCGTCCGGTTCATCGCCAGCACGATGCTGATCGTCGGCATCGCCTTCCTGGCCCTGTCGAACAGGATCGGGGACGGGACGGCCGGTGAGGTGCATTTCCCCTGGGAGGGCGTGGCGATCGCCGTGGGCGTGACCTTCCTGGTTTCGTTCGTGCTCAACGACGTGCTCCTGAAGCACGTGGCCCGACGGCATCCGACGCGGTTCCTCTACCGGTCGCTGCCCGTGCTCGAGGTGCTGCGGGTCCTGACCGTGCCCCTGCGCCTGCCCCTGGCGGGCCTGGTCCACCTGCTCTTCCGCGCTCGCCTGATCGAGCCGGAGCAGACCGCGCGCGAGGAGGTACTGGAGAGCGTGGAGGAGGGGGAGCGCGAAGGCAGCCTCACCCCGTCCGAGGCGGACATGATCGAGTCGATCATGGACATGGATCACGCCACGGCGGAGGACATCGGTACCCCGCGGGGCGAGATCGCCATGGTGCAGGAAGACGCGCGTCTCGACGAGACGGCGACGTTCATGATCGAGCGCGGGCACCGCCGGGTGCCGGTGTTCGGGAAGGACCGCGACGACGTGGTCGGCGTCATCTACGCATTCGACCTGCTCCAGCACATCGTGCGCGGGAACCCGGGGCGCCCGGTGCACGAGATCATGCGCTCGCCTTTCTTCGTCCCGGAGGGGAAGCCCGTCAACGATCTGCTCGCCGAGATGCGCGGTCGGCGCGTGAGCCTCGCGGTGGTGCTGAACGAGTTCGGCGGGACGTCCGCCGTGGTCACGATGGAGGACGTCCTCGAGGAGATCGTCGGTGACATCGAAGACGAGCACGACTCGGTCGCCCCACCTCCCGTCACCGTGCGGGACGGCGCGCTCTACGTCGACGGCAAGGCCTCCATCGAGGAGGTCAACGAGGCTCTCTCCATCGATCTGCCGGTCCACAACGACTTCGAAACGGTCGGCGGACTCGTCTTCCACCGCCTGGGGCAGGTGCCGCGCGTCGGCGACCGGTTGACCGTGGAAGGCGTGAGCCTGACCGTCACGGAGGCGGACGAACGCACGGTGAAGCGCCTCCGCGTGCGCGTGCCCACACGGAAGCCGTGAGCCGCAGTTTCGCCGCGGTCCGGCCCCGGCCCTACGAGACCGAGGCGATCGTGCTGCGCACGATCCCGTTCGGCGAGACGAGCCAGGTCGTGCACCTCGCGACGCCCGAGCACGGCATGGTCGCCGCGATCGCGAAGGGCGCGCGCCGCCCCGGGCCCGAGTTCCACGGCGGACTCGCACTGGGCACCGTGGGCGCCGCGTCGCTCTCTCCGCGCCGCGGCGCCGAGCTCGAGCTGCTGCGGCGCTTCCGCCTCGAAGACCGGTTGCGCGGGCTCGCACGCGGCCTCGACCGTTTCTACGCCGGGTGCTACGTCCTGGACCTCCTGCGCGCGTGGATGCGGCCCGCGCTCGCCAACCCGGACCTCTACCGGGCAGGCCGCGCCGCCCTGCGTGCCCTGGCGGAGGCGAAGCCGACCTCGCTCCCCGCGTGGGTGGTGTGGTTCGAGGCGCGGGCGGTCGTCGCGACGGGGCACGCGCCACGGCTTACGGGCTGCGCGGCCTGCGGCCGAGCGACGCCGGACGGCACGACGTTCTCCCCGGCTGCGGGCGGCATGGTCCACGCGGGGTGCACCCCGCCCGGCCCCCGGCGCCGTCTCGACGCGGCCGGCCGCCACGCCGTG
>JAUXCH010000395.1 GCA_030618975.1 Planctomycetia bacterium | reverse complement strand
TCTTGTGCCATGACGCCACGGCGTGCGTCGCGACGGCCCACAGGCCCACGAGGGCCGCCCACGCGGCCAGCAGATACCGCGGCGTGCAGAACGCGTTCACGAACCCGAGGGCGCTGACGAGGACCCCGGCGGCCACGACACCGAACGCGAGCCAGGTGAGCGCCGCGCCTCGCGCGCCGGCCGCGACCGCCCCCGCGACGCCCAGCCCCAGCGCCGCGATTCCGGCGACGGCCGACACCCAGGTGCAGGACTCGGGGAGGAGGGCCCACCCGAGTCCGCACGCCACGAGCACCGGCTCCCACTCCGGCTGCCACCCCAGGTACGCGGCTGGGTCGAATCGAGGCAGAAAGTACAGGAGCCACAGCCCGAAGGGCACGAGGGCGAAGCTCGTCGCGACGAGCAGACGCCAGGGGATCCTGCGCCGCGTGAGGAGGAACGCGACCTGGGCCACGACCACGAGCTGCGCGGAGGCGTGCGTGAAGAGGTTGGCGGCCGTGAGTGCGGCGAACGCCCACGCGGCACCGATGCCCGGGCGGGGCCCGGACGCCAGGAGCACCCACGTACCGGCAAGCGAGAAGCACTCGACGAACGCGTACATGCGCGCCTCTTGCGCGTAGCGCAGGTGGGCCGGGGTCAGGAGGAGCAGGGCCGCCGCGAGCAGCGCGGCCCGGGGCGAGGCGGTGACACGACGCACGATGGCGTAGAGGAACGAGACGGAGCCGAAGGACGCGAGGAGCGCCGGAAGGCGCGTGACGACCTCGCCTTCCCCAAAGAGCCGGACCTGCGTCCAGAGCACGAGGAAGTAGAAGGGATGGTGACCGGCCCGGGCCCGCGCCTTGAGCAAGTGCGGCAGATCGTGGCGGACATCCCACAGCCCCCAGACCTCGTCGGCCCAGTACCCGCGCGCATCGAGGGTCGCGAAGTAGACGACGAAACCCACGAGGAGGAGGAGGCCCAGGCGGGCCTGCGCGCCGCGCCCGCGGTCGGCGCCGCGGGAAGGAAGTGGGGCCGTCCTGCTCACGGCGCCAGTCTACGCCTGGCGGTCGGGCGAGACAGGAGATGCCGTCTGCCGAGGTCCGCGGAGGGAGGGCTCGTGCTATCGTTCCCCGCTGACGGACGGAGCGAGTCGGGTCGCGTGCGGCCGACCGACAGGCGCAGGAGATCGGCTTGGGTACCCCCGCGATCAGCGTGGCCGTCACCGCCTGCGCGGACTCCCCGGCCCTTCGACGGTGCCTGGACCGCGTCGGGCAGCAGGCGAGGTCTCGGGGCGGGGAGGTGCTGCTCGCCGTCAACGCGCCCGCGACCGATCTGGCTTCCGCGTCGCGCGCGGCGCTCGCCGGTCTCGCCCACCGCGTCCTCTACGAGCCCGAGCCCGGCAAGTCCAACGCGCTGAACGCGGCCGTGCGCGCCGCGGCCGGTCCCGTCATCGCGTTCACGGACGACGACGCACTCCCCGACCTGGGCTGGCTGGAGGCGATCACGGCACCGCTCCTCGCCGGAACGGACGCACCGTCCGGATGCGGCGGTCCCGTACTGCCCGTGTTCCCGGAGGGCGGTCCACCGTCCTGGCTGCGGCATCTCATGGCGCGGACCGACTCGACCTTCCTGGGGCCCTACCACTTCCTCGGACCTCGGCAACTGGACTACGTGGAGTCGAACCTCGGAGCCCGTCTGCCCTTCGGCGCGAGCTGCGCCTTCGATCGCGAGGTGCTCCTCTCGAATCCGTACAGTCCCCGGCTTGGGCCGAACCGCCGGACCGGGCTTCGCGGAGGAGAGGACACGGAGCTCGCGCTGCGCCTCCTGCGCGCCGGGCACCGACTGCGGTACGTACCCGCGGCGCGCGTGTACCACCCCGTGGCACGCGAGCGCATGACGTGGTCGTTCGTTCGGGATCGTCACCACGCGCTGGGCCGGGAGGTCTTCTTGCTGCTCCGGGAGCTGGGCGACGCGGAGCCGGGTCCCGCGCAGTTGCGCAGGAAGGTGCGCCGGATGCGGCGTGCCTCGCTGCGCAACCTCGCGCGGAGCCGCCGGCGACGGCTCAGGCGGACCCTGCGTCTGGCCACGATCGAGGGCGCTCTCGAGGAATGCCTGGGACGGTGATGATGGGCAAGACACGCATCCGCTTGAGCGGCGCGGTCATCGCGCAGGACAACGAGGCCACGATCGGACCGGTCCTCGAGAACCTCGCCGTGGCCTGCGACGAGATCGTGGTCGTGGACGGCGGAAGTCGCGACGCGACGCCCGACATCGCGGCCTCGATACCGGGCGTTCGGCTCTACCGGCGGCCCTGCGGCGACAACCTGGGCGCACAGAAGAACTTCGCGTTCGACCAGTGCTTCGGCGACTGGATCCTGATCCTGGACACCGACGAGCTCATGGAGCCCCGGAGCCTGCGCACGCTGCGCCGCCTGACCCGGATCCCGGGCGTTTCCTGGTTCGGCCTCCCGCGGTACTGGCTCGTCGAGGTGGACGGCGCCGTGCACTACCTCGCGGGAAAACCCTACTACCGGGACCGGCAGGTGCGCCTCTTCCGCAATCTCCCGGACCACCGCTACGAGACGACCCGGCAGCCCATCCACCATCCGTTCCTTCGCAAGCGCGGCTTCGGAAGACCGCTCCGCGGTCCGCACATCTTCCACTACGCGCTCCTGCTGGAGGACCGGGGGGAGCGTGAGGCCAAGGCGCGTCGCTACCTGCGCGCGGAGCCGGAGAGCGCCGACCTTCACAGGCTGACGCTCTACGAAGACTACGCCGTACCGACCGCGCCGCTTCCCCGCCCGCTCCCGGGAATGCTCGCGAAGAACCGCTAGCCCGGATCGGCCGGACGGACCGGGGCGTCCGCTTGCAGCAGGGGGCCGCGGGTGGCGTCACGGCCGCGCGTGACGTCACGGCTCCGGCGGAGCCTCCACGACCCCCACGGCCGAGCGATTCCCGCCGCTCCGCGTCCTCACGGGTGGAACACCCTGCGCGGCGGCCGGAAGAGCCCCGGCGCCGGTCAGGGACGCGCGGGCGGTTCCGTATAGCAGGCCCGACCCGGCTGCTCGCAGGACTCCGGCTCCACCGTCGACGCGTCGGGGCCGAGCGGCTCGCACGTGAGCGCGCACCACCAGACGGCGGTGTCGACGGGGTTCTCGACCTCGTCGGCCTCGGGCAGGCCGAGCCAGGCCCGCTTCGTCTGCAGGTGGACGCAGCGGACCCGGAGCGCCTCCTGCACCTTGCGGCGGTAGTCCATCATGCCCTCCCCCACGCCTTCACGAGCGCGCGTCGCACGGCCACCTCGACCAGTTGCACCTTGTAGCGGTTCCCGCTCAGCGGCGTCGCCCCCTCGACCGCGGCCTCGCCCGCCTTCGCGGCGACCGCCTCGTCGAACGGCTTCCCCACCAGCGCGGCCTCGGCGGCGGCGCTTCGCATCGGTGTCGGCGCCACGGCGCCGAGCCACACCGAAGCCTCCACCACCTTGCCGGCGTCGGCGCGCAGCGCGACCGCGCACGTGACCAGGGGCCAGTCGAAAGCCGCCTTCTGCCGGATCTCCTCGTGCGCCACGCGCCATCCGGCCGCGGCGTCGCGCGCGTCGAGAACGACGTGCGAGATCACGTCGGTGGGCGCCAGCGTGGTGTCGGACGCCCGGCCTCTCGAGGGTGCCGCCCAGAGGTCGGCGAACGCGATCTCCCGGGTTCCTTTCACGCCCACGACGTGGAGGACGGCGTCGGCCGTGCCGAGCGCGGGCGCCAGGCTGGACGGATGCGCGCACGCGCACGGACGGTTGGCGAAGATGCCCGCCGTCTCCTGGACGGCGCCGTCGGCGAGCACGGGGCACGCGTCGTCGCCGCGCTTCAGGCACGGAAACGACCTCAACCGGTAGTAGCCGCACCGCGTGTGCTGGCAGAGGTTGCCGCCGAGCGTGGCGAGGTTGCGGATCTGGCGGCTGGCCGCCTGCGCGGTGGCCTCGCGCAAGGAGGCCGGAACGACGTCGGAGGCGGCGATCCGCGAGAGGGTCGCCGCCGCGCCGATGCGGACCTTGTCGCCGTCGCGCGCGATCGACGCGTGGTCCGCGCCGAGATCCACGAGGCTGACGACGCGGTCGGGCTCGTCGACCCGCTCCTTGAGGCGACCGAGGACGTCGATGCCGCCCGCCTTGAGCAGGGCGCCGTCACCGAGGGCACGCGACGCCGCCTCGGGCGTCGTCGGTCGAAGAAGTTCGAAGGCCTGCATGGCACCACTCCTCCCCTACACCTTGCCCAGCGCCGCGAGCACGCGGCCGGGCGTCATGGGCAACTCACGCAACTGCACGCCGAGAGCGTTGAACACCGCCCCCGCGACGGCGCCGGCCGTGGGCACGGTGACGGGCTCGCCGAGGCCCATCATGCCCGCGTTGTTGAAGCCGCTCGCCACCGAGGTCAGGACCACGTCGATCTCGGGCGTGTCGGCCATCCCGGAGATGCGATACGTGTCGAAGGTGGGATTCACCATGTCGCCGAGGTTCTCGTCCAGGCGCCGCTCCTCGTACAGCGCGTACGAGATGCCCTGGATGACGCCGCCGTGCACCTGGCTGCGGCTGGTCAGCGTGTCGATGACGCGGCCGCAGTCGTGCACGGCCACGACCTTCTCGACGGTGATCACGCCCGTTTCGGTGTCCACGGCCACTTGCGCGAACTGGCAGCCGGCGGTCTGGCCGTCGAAGCCGGCGTAGTTGGGGCGACGCGTGCCGCGCACCTGCAGACCGCCGTCGCCGATGAGCGCCGAGGCCTGTTGGAAGGAGGCCCGCTTCCCGAGAGCGGTCGTGAACACGCCGCCGCGCCCCGTGACCTCCGACGCGTCCACGCCCCACTCGGCGGCGAGCAGCGCCTCCAGCCCTTCCCGCGCGCGCAAGCCGGCTTCCCTGGCAGCCGGACCGAGCGACGGCGCGGTCTTGCTGCCGCCGCTGCCCGGCCCGGGCGGGAACGCCGTGTCGCCGATCCGTACCTGCACCTCGCGCGGCTCGATGCCGAGCTCTTCGGCGACCAGGATGGCGAGGACGGTGCGCGTGCCGGTGCCGATGTCCTGGGCGCCGTTGAAGACGGTGACGGTCCCGTCGCGCTCGACGCGGACGTCCACGTTCCAGCTGCCACCGCCCTTCTGGTACCAGACGGCGGCCGCGCATCCGACGCCGCGCTTCACGGGCCCCGCGTCGGAACCTGGGATCCTGCGCCGGCTCTTCGCCCAGTCGATGCGCTCCGCCCCGAGGCGCCACTGCAGCCTGCGGATCGGGTGCGGGTCGTTCTTCAGCCGGACCTCCAGCGGATCGAGGCCGGCCTCGTGCGCGAAGAGCTCGACGACGCCCTCCAGGGCGTAGATGCCCTGGGGGTGCCCGGGGGC
>JAUXCH010000031.1 GCA_030618975.1 Planctomycetia bacterium | reverse complement strand
CGCACGAGAGCCGATTCGATTGGGGATAGCGCTTCTCCGCACATGTGGGGCCCGCGAGGCCGCGGGCAGGATCGCGCGGCCCGCGTCGTCGTAGGATGGGCGGCCTGCTACGGGGAGCAACGCCATGCGGACGCTGAGCACCGTCACCCTCCTGAGCCTGACCCTGGCCCTCGTGGCCGCGGCCGCTTCGACGGCCCGGGCCGGGGACGACCTCCAGCCACCCGTCCGGCTCGAGGCAGGCGGTGAGCCCATGGACTGCGACGTGGGGCACGCCGCGCCGTTCGCGCACGACTGGGACGGCGACGGGCTCTGGGACCTGCTGGTCGGCCAGATGGGCGGAGGGAAGCTCCGCATCTACCGAAACGTCGGCACGGCGACCGAGCCGCGCTTCGAGGACTACGTGGTGTTCAAGGCCGGAGAGGCCGAGGGCACCGTCCCCTCGGGCTGATGCGTCGGCTTCGGTCCACAGGTCGTGGACCTCGACCGCGACGGTCGTCTCGACGTGATCAGCGGGTCCTACCCGGGCGAGCTCTACGTGTTCCAAGGGCAGGAGGACGGCACGTACGCCGAGGCGCAGCGGATCGTCGACGCCGGTGGCGACGAGATCAACCTCGGCTCCGCGGCAGCGGTCTTCGCGTCGGACTGGGACCGGGACGGCGACCTGGACCTCGTGGTGGGCGACATCCGGGGCCACGTGTGGTTCGTGCCCAACGAAAGCGGCGGCGCGGCGTTGGAGCTCGGCGAAGGCCGGCGACTCGAGGTCGACGGCGACGTGATCTCCGTCGCCCACGGCGACGCCGGCCCCATGATCGCGGACTGGGACGGGAGCGGGACCCTCGACCTGATCGTGGGATGCGGCGACGGCAGCGTGCTCTGGTACGCGAACTCCGCGAAGGAGGGGCCGCCCGTTCTTGCCGGGCCGACGCCGCTGCTCGAATCG
This sequence comes from Planctomycetia bacterium, assembly GCA_030618975.1. Taxonomy (GTDB): domain Bacteria; phylum Planctomycetota; class PLA2; order PLA2; family JAEUHO01; genus JAUXCH01. The sequence goes on along the minus strand of JAUXCH010000031.1, from coordinate 14,812 downwards.
TCCGGGAACGGGATGCATCTCGAGCCGGACGCGCCGATCCGAGTCGGCTCGCGCGTGAAGCCGTGCGTCTTCGATTTCGACGGCGACGGGCGGCTCGACCTGCTGGTCGGCGACGTGATCCTCCGGGCCACGGCGCGGGCGGCGCGGACCGAAGAGGACACGGCGCGGCTGGAGAGGCTCCGCAGGAAGCGCGACCTCGTCGCGAGGCGCTACCAGCCGGCCATGGCGCGCGTGCGCCGGCAAGCCCTCACCGAGCTCGGCGTCGAGCAGGACGGCGAGGACCTCACGAAGGCCTGGGCGGAACTCGATGAGGAACAGCGGGACCGCTTCGGCGAGACCTTCGCTGCGGCCTTGAAGAAGGACATCGAAGCGGCGGCCCTTGCGCGGATGGTGGCGTCGCTCTCCAGCGAGATCCGTGCGCTCGAGCCGCGATCCGGGGTCCACGGCCACGTCTGGCTGCTCCTGCGGCAGTGAGCCGGGGCGAGCGGAAGTGGGAACCCGAATGCCGAACATTGGTACCGGGTGTAGATCCGTCGCCTCCGCGGCCGGAGAGCCGCCGGTGCGGCACACCTTTCGTGTCGGTGCGTCCCACGACGCGAAGCGCCGCGTCATCGGCATCGGCCTGGTGCATCACTGCACGACACGCCGCAGGCGCGACGGCCGGGTCATCGCCGTCTACTCCGAGTCCTACGACGATGTCCCGCCGGGCCTGATGGAGAAGTTCGCGATCTACCGGGCCCTGGAAATCGCCAAGGCGCAGGGCATCGCCGAGGTGAAGATCCGATCGGCCTACAACCGGATGCGGACGACGCTCAAGGAGGATCATCGCGCAGGTACGCTCGGCGAAGACCGCGACGTCCTTCATCGCCGGGTGCTGCAAGCCGCACGCGAGTTCGACTCCGTTCGATTCGCGTGGGTCCCGCGGCGCCGGAACCAGGAGGCCCGTCGGCTGGCCAGGCACACGGCGCGGTTCCTACGGCCGGAGTCGCGTCCCGACATCCCGTGGGCAGGCGGACCGGCGCCCGCGGCGGCAGGGACTCAGGGCAACGTCAGCTCGACGTCCAGCGACGCCTCGTCGGCGACCGCGACCTCGAGGTCGGCGAACGGGCCGCTCTCCGGGCCGGCGCTCACGAGGTAGCGGCCGGCGGGGAGGCCCGTGAGCCGGAAGGCGCCGTGCTCGTCGGCTCCGGCGGTGCACTCGCGGCGCGAGCGGAGCCGGGGGCCGTCGAGCGGCCGCCAGGCAACCAGCGCCTCCGGGCACGGACGGCCGGAGGCGTCCACCACGCGGCCGCGGATCACGCTCCCCTTCACCGACAGGACCAGTTCCACCTCCGGGGCCGGACGCCCCTCCCGCACCTCGACGCCGTGCGCCTGCACGGGCACGTAGCCGCCGCCCCAGACGGTGAGGGTGTACGTCCCGGGCCGGATGCTCCAGAGCAGCATCCGGAGCGTGAGGTGGCGGCCCTCGTACTCGCGGACGGGCCCGTGCTGCCCCTCGCGCTCGAGCCGCACGTGGAGCACGTCGGGAGGTGAGTCGTCGCCCCCGGTCTTGACCCCGAGGAGCAGACCTCGGGGTCTTGCCAGCTGGACACCGAGTCCCTCGGTGCCCACCGGAACGCCCAGGGTCCGGGCCCGGACCTGGCCGATCTCGAACCGCAGGTCGTAGGACCGGCCTTCCGCCAACCCCTCGAGCCGAAAGCCCCCGTGCCCGTCCGTCATGACGGGCAGGAGGTCGAGGTCGGCCCCACCGGAGACCGCGGCCTCGACGCGAACACCCACGAGGGCGTGACCGTCGAAGTCGGTGACGGTGCCCGCAATGCTCCCTCCCTCGACCGGCGGCGGCAGGGCATCCGCGTCGTCCGGCACGAGGTCGGGCGCGAGATCGGAAGGAGCGTCGGCGTCGGGCGTCATCGCTTCTCTTATACCTCCCCCGGCTCGCCGGGACCGAGGCGGGGGTGCAGCGGTGCCGAAGTCGTCGCACGCGCCCCGGGACCCCTGGAGGCGAGACGGGGCGCGCCTGCGGCCGATCGGTCTCTCGGGCTCGACCGCGCCTGCAGGCTCCCGGCGGAATCCGTCCTTCTCGGGTCGGACCCCGCACGCACTGCAAGCTCGTGGACCGACCCCGCCCCCTCCCCTTCGCCTTCGCCTTCGCCTCACCGGAGGAGATCCACGCGGGTGTTCAAACCCGAAAAATCGGGTCGGGTGTGGATTTCGGGCTTAGGCGAAGACCTTGCTCGGCTTGCCCTCGAAGTGCCGGCCGAGCTCTTCGAGCACGATGCGCAGGACCTCCTGGGAGGCCTCGTCGACGTCTTCGTCCGTCACGATCGGCACGCCGGCCTTGTCGGCCTCCGAGAGGAGGAAGGACTGCAGGCGCCAGATCTCCTCGAAGTGCTTGAGGTAGCGCTTCGCGCGCCGGCCCGGGACCTTCTTGCCGCGTCCGCGCAGGCGCCGCTTGAGCGATTCCGGGTTCAGGACCCCGAGCATCACGGTGACGATGATGGCATCGGTGCCCTTGGGAATGGCGTCCAGGAGGGTCGGGTGGACGTGCACGCCCTCGAGGATCAGCGACACGCGTTCGTGGAGCGCGCGCTGGAACACCGCCTCGCACGCGACGGAGATCAGCTCCAGCTGCGTGAGATAGCCATTCGCGAGCTGCGTGTCGTGGTCTTCGGAGCAACGGCTGTTGGCGGGGATCGCCTCCCACGCGTGGAACGAGGAGACGTGGAGCACCGGCAGGAGGCGCGCGGGGATCATCATCCGCATGACCTCGCGCAGCATGTCGGTGGACTGCGCCCGGACGATGTCGAGCCGCAGCGAGAGCTCCGTCGTGATGGTGCTCTTCCCCGCGCCGGTGGCGCCCCCCACGAGCAGGAGCAGCGGCCGGTCGGTGTGGCGGAACTCCTCCCAGACGGCGTAGCGGTGCGCGACCTCCTTCCCCTCCTCCTCCTCGAGGACCCGGTAGGTCAGCAGCCCCAGGTCCCCGCTCGTGATCTCGGTGACGCGTTCGCGCGTCAGTCGCTCGTGCACGTGCGTGGCGATGCGTCCCCGCTGGTCGAGGCTCAGGCCGCACGGAGCGAGGGCCACGCGGTGACGGCCTCGCGAGAAGGGGACCTCGTGGCCGTCCTCGTGGCGGACCAGGACGGTGGGGACGGCGGAGCGCCGTTGGCGGTACCTCGCCTGGACCCCCTCGCCGAAGGGCTCGAGGAGGGGCAGGACCAAGGCCCGGATCTGCTCCGTCGTGACCTCGTCCTCCTCGCGGAGGACCTCGCGGATCTGGGAAGCCACGCCGTAGGCGTCCTCGAACTCGAGGCCGGCCTCCTGGATCGAACGCGTGAGGATGCCGCGCAGGAACGGCACCCGAACGGGCTCGGCTTCACGGTGGACGAGGGTCTTGGCCATGGGCCCCCCAATCTAGCAGGGAGCACGTACGTATCGCGACCCGTCGCCGGATTGCGCTACCCGTACCGGCCTTCGATGTAGTCGGCCGTCTCCTTGCGGGTGGGCGTCACGAACATCTCCTCGGTCTTCGAGTGCTCGATGACCTTGCCCAGCAGCATGAAGATGCACTCGTCGCTGGCACGCCGGGCCTGCGCCATGTTGTGCGTCACGATGAGGATCGAATAGCGCCCGCGGAGTTCCCAGAGCAGCTCCTCGACCGCGGAGGTCGCGGCGGGATCCAGGGCGGAGCAGGGCTCGTCCATGAGGAGCACGGAGGGCTTGACCGGGAGCAGGCGGGCGATGCAGAGCTTCTGCTGCTGCTCCAGGGAGAGGGCGGTGGCCCTCCGGCCCAGCTTGTCCTTCACGGCGTCCCAGAGGAGGACCTGGCGGAGCGCGTCCTCGACGATGTCGTCGCGGCGGTTCCGCGGGGCCTTGCGGCCCTCCGGCTGGTGCACCCGGTAGCCGAAGAGGACGTTGTCGCGAATCGAGAGCGGCAGCGGATTGGGTCGCTGGAAGACCATGCCGACCTGCTTCCGGACCTGGATGAGCTCGACGTTCTCGCCGTACACGTCCTTTCCGTGCACCTCGATCGTGCCCGTGGTGCGCACGTAGCCCAGCCGCTCGATGATGCGATTCACGCTGCGCAGGAGGGTCGACTTCCCGCAGCCCGAAGGCCCGATGAGCGAGGTGATGATCCCGGACCGGATGTCAGGTCGACGTCGAACAGCGCCTGGAAGTCGCCGTACCAGAGGTTGAGGCCCCGGGTCCGGATGGCGAGGTCCGTGGAAGTGGCGCTACCCAAAACGTCCCTCCACGTACTCCCGCGTGCGGGGGTCCTGGACGGTGCCGGTGAACATCTCCTCGGTGGGCAGGATCTCGACGCACCGCCCACCGAGGAAGAACGCCGTCCGGTCGGCGAGGCGGCGGGCCTGCTGCACGAGGTTCGTGACCAGGACGATCGTGAGCTCGTCGCGCAGCTCCTTGAGCACGTCCTCGATGCGCATCGTGGTCACGGGGTCGACGGCGATCGAGAACTCGTCGAGGAGGAGGATGTCCGGCTCCTGGGACAGCGCCCGGGCGATGGTGAGCCGCTGCTGCTGGCCGCCGGAGAGGAGGCTCCCGAGCGACTTCAGGCGGTCCTTCACCTCGTCCCACAGGGCGGCGCGCCGGAGGCACCGCTCCACGATGACGTCGAGCTTCGCCTTGCCGCGAATGCCCCCGAGACGAGGCGAGAGCGCGACGTTGTCGTAGACGCTCATGGGCAGGCCCACGGGCAGGGGGAACACGACGCCGATGCGGCTGCGCAGCGCGTAGACGTTGCGCACGCGCCGGACGTCGTGGCCGTCGACGAGCACCCGCCCGCCGACCTGCATGCCGCGCGTGAAGTCGTCCATGCGGTTGAGGGCGCGCAGGAAGGAGGTCTTGCCGCTGTTCGCGGGGCCGATGATGCCGAAGATCTCGTTGCGTCGGATCTCGAGGCTCACGCCCTCGAGGGCGGGCACGCCGTCGTAGTGGATCGACAGGTCGCTGACCGCGACCATCGGCGTCGGCGGCGGTTCGGTCCGGACGGCCGCCCCTACCACTTCTTCCTCCCCCGCAGGTACATCCTGAAGGCGATGGAGACGGAGTTCATGCAGAGCACCATCAGGATCAGGACGAGCGCTACGCCGTAGGGCAGGGCCTCGGGGATGCCGGGCACCTGGGTCGAGATGACGTAGAGGTGGAGCGACATCGCCATCGTCGGATCGTTGACGCTCTGCGGCAGGAGCGGCAGGAAGAACGCCGCCCCCGTGAACATGATCGGCGCCGTCTCGCCGGCGGTGCGCGACACCTCGAGGATGACGCCGGTCAGGATGCCGCTGACCGCGTTGGGCAGGACGACCTTCCAGATCGTCTGCCAGCGCGTGGCTCCCATGTTCCAGCAGGCCTCGCGGAACGCCTGCGGAACGGCCTGCAGGGACTCCCGTGTCGCCACGATCACGACGGGCAGCGTCATGATCGCCAGGGTGAGGCTCGCCGCCAGGATGCTGACGCCGAAGTTGAAGAAGAGGACGAACGCGCCGACGCCGAACAGTGCGTGCACGATCGACGGGACGCCCGCGAGGTTGATGATCGCCAGGTTGATCACTCGCGTGAACGCGTTGTCCGGCGCGTACTCGCTCAGGTAGATGGCGGCCGCGATGCCGAGGGGCACGGAAGCGAGCAGGGCGACGGCCACCAGCCAGACGGTGCCGATGAGCGCCGGGAAGATGCCGCCGGCGGTCATTCCGTTCGTCGGTTCGCCGAACAGGAACTCCCAGGAGAGCATCGACCCGCCCTTGGCCACGAGCACGCCGAGAATGACGAGGACCGGGAGGATCAGGAGAACGGTCATCAGCAGGAAGAGGGTGCGCACCAGGTTCTGGGTCCGCTGGTTGCGCACGTTGAGAGCCGTCTTCTCGAACATCGTCACTTCTTCCGGATGCCGCGGATCACGAGATCCGCCGTCAGGTTGATGACGAACGTGACCACGAACAGGAGGATCCCGAGCGTGAACAGCGCGCTGTAGTGGTCGGAACCGTGCGCCGTCTCACCGAGCTCGGCGGCGATCGTGGCCGTGAGCGCCCGGACGGAGTCGAAGACGCTGGTCGGCAGGTTCACGGAGTGACCGCTGGCCATCAGCACGGCCATCGTCTCCCCGAACCCGCGGCCGACGCCCAGGAGGACCGCCGCGACGAGGCCGTTCCGCGCGGCCGGCAGCACGACCCTCCGGGTCACCTGCCAGCGCGTCGCGCCGAGGGCCTCCGCCGCCTCGCGGTAGTGGTCGGGGACGGCCTTGAGCGCGTCCTCCGCGATCGTCGTCATGATCGGCGCCGCCATCAGCCCCAGGATGAGCCCCGAGTTGAGGATGCCGAGGCCGACGGGAACGTCGAACAGGTCGATGATCAGCGGGTTCAGGATGCTGAGCCCGATGAAGCCCCACACGACGGAGGGGATGGCGGCGAGCAGCTCGACCATCACCTTCAGGATCTCGCGCGTCTTCCCGCGGGCGAACTCGGCGATGAAGATCGCCGCCCCCAGGGAGAACGGCACGGCGACGAGCATGGCCAGGCCGGTGACGCTGGCGGTCCCCACGATCAGCGCGAGGGCGCCGTAGGTAGGGTTGTGCTCGGAGGTCGGCGCCCACCGCGGAGACGTGAAGAACTCCGCCACGTCCATCGTGTGGGCGATGAAGCCGTACCCCTCCTTGCTGATGAACACGAAGATCCCGATGATGAAGACGATGGCGGACGCGCCGCCGACGAACACCAGGACCTGGACGACCTTGTCGACGTACCAGCTGAGGTTGCGGCGGTCGAGGTCGTGCCGCCGCCGGGGCGAGGTGGCCGAGGGCGCCGTCTGCATCTCAGGCAGCTCCCTCACCGCGTAGCATCTCCATGAGCTCGCGCGTCTCGTGCGCGATGCGCTTCAGGTCCGACTCGAGGGCCTCGTCGTCGGTCCGGCTGCGGTCGTGCACGACGTCCCAGCTCACGATGATGGTGTGGAACGGCGGATCCGGGATGCGCGGCCGGACGTCCCCCTGGAGACTCACGATCACGTGATGATCCCTGAGCGCGTCGTGCTCGATCGGCATCCGTTCGGGAGGACCCTCCGGGACGGCGTACCCGCGCTCGTCGAGGAACGCGACCACCCGCTCGTCGAGAGCCGGTGCGGGATCCCAGCCGGCGCTCGCATAGACCCCGCTCTCGGGAAAGGCCTTCTTCGCGATCGCTGCCGCCATCGGGCTCCACCGGTCGCCCGTCTCGTCCACGAACAGGATCGAGTAGACCTTGGGCTGCTTCATCTCGCCCGTGAGGTAGAAGATCGTCTCCTCGCAGAAGTTGCGGGCCTGGTCCTCGACGCGCTCGAAGCTGTTGAGGACCGTGAGGAGGCCGAACAGGTCCTCCATCGACCGGCTGCGCTCGTCCCCGACCTGCAGCAGGTCCGTGAACACCTTGTGGAACGTGCGCCCACGGCGGCGGGTGAGCGCCACGGTGTCGCGGGCCAGATCCGCGTCTCGCTCGGCGAAGGCCTGGAGGGCCTGCTCGAGGGCGCGGTACGCGTTGGTCGCGAGTTCCTCGATGTCCGGCACCAGGGCCGCGGGGGGACGCTCCTTCAGCTGGACGGCCTCGCGGCAGATCGTGACGGCGTAGTCGCCGATGCGCTCGAGGACCTGGTTCATGCGCTGGACGGCGGACACGAAGCGCAGGTGTCCGGCACTGGGCACGTGCCGCGCCACGAACGCGTGGCAGAACCGGTCGATCGCGCGCGTCTCGCGGTTGATCGGGTGGTCTCCGAGGATCGTGGCCGATCCGAGCGCGGGGTCGGCGTTCACCAGCGCACGGTCCGCGTCGTGGAGCGCGTCGAGGACCGCCCGCCCCTGCGCCAGGATGCGCGAACGGAGCTCGTCGAGATCCGCCTGCAGCCGCTCCTCGTACCGTGACATCGCTGTGCCCCCCCCTCGGTACGGCGGCCTACCGGCCGAGCGTGCCCACCGGCGCGTAGCCCTTCTCGGCGATGATCGCCTGCCCTTCGTCGCTCAGGATCCAGTCGAGATAGGCCTTCACCGCGCCCTCCGGCTGCCCCCGGGTGTACATGAGCAGGGGGCGTGCGATCGGATAGCTGCCGTCGAGAGCGGTCGAGACGGACGGCAGAACGGCCTCCGCGCCTTCCTCCCTCCGCAAGGGCACCATCTTCACGGCGGGCGTCGCGTAGGCGAGGCCGCTGTAGCCGATCGCGCACGGCGTGTGCTCCACGAGGTCGACCACGTCCTTCGACCCGTGCATGTCGTTGGAGCCCATCTTGTAGTCGCGGTTCCTGCCCAGCACGGCACTGCGGAAGTAGGCGAACGTGCCCGAGCTGTTCTGGCGACTGACGCGGACGATCTCGTCGCTTCCGCAGCCGGGCACCTCGAGGCCGAGCTGGCTCCAGCGCGTGGTCGTGCCCCCCTCACCGTAGATCTCGGCGAGCCCGGCGAGGGTCATGCTCTCGACGGGGTTGTCCTTGTGGACGTAGACGGCCAGGGCGTCGTAGCCGACGACGTGCAGGACCGGCTCCACGCCGTTCTTCCGCGCGAGCTCGATCTCCCTGGGCTTCATCTCGCGGCTGGCGTTGGCGATGTCCACGGTGCCGTTGATGAGCGCGGAGATCCCCGTGCCGGATCCGCCGCCGCTGACGGCCACGACGACGTCCGGGTTCTTGTCGCGGTAGTGCTCGGCCCAGCTCTGCGCCACGTTCACCAGGGTGTCCGACCCCTTGTTCTGGTTCATGGTGCGGGACACATCGCGTCCGCCGCAGGCGACCAGAAGCAGCGAGACGGACAGGACCAGGACTCGGATTCTCACGGGCACGCTCCTCGCCGGAAACGGGGTCGCGGCAGCGACCCACGCGGGGCATTGGAGCAGACCCGCCGCTCGACGCCTTCCCGAATACTCCCTTGTCGGGATTTTCACGGAAGGCCCGCTACTCGACGAACAGCTCCTTGGGGCGCTTCTTGTAGTCGTGCCAGAGCGCCTCCCAGTCTTCGAAGGAGTTCTCGCTCCGGCCGGTGAGGTCGTTGAGCCCCTTGATCACGCGCGGCCCGACGGTCGCCCACCGCTCCTGGGCCTCCTTGCTCACGGCCTTCTCCGTGGACCGCCCGGGACGCGTCCGCTTGCCGATGGTGATCAGCTCTTCCAGGATCTTCGTGCGCCCCCGCTTGTCGTCCCGGTAGCCCCCGAGGGCCTCGGCCGCCGCGGCCGCGACCTCCTTGTCCTTCGCCTTGTACGCCAGCTCGGTGAGGGGCTTCACGGCGCGGGACTGGGCCAGGACACCCGCGGCCTTGACGATGGAGATCTGGAAGACGGACGCCTCCTCCACCTTGGGTCCCGGCATCGCCTTGGACAGCACCTTCCACGCGGCCTTGGGGTTCTCGAGCGCCACGAGAGCCTCGACGGCGGCCCGCCGGGCGGCCCCCAGATCGTCGTCCTTCACGATCTTCCCGAGCTCGCCGAGAATCTTTCCCTTGGCGCTCTTGTTCTCCGATGCCTTGTAGACCTCCGGGACCTCGGCGACCAGCTCCACGAGGCCGGCCACGTCCTCGGCCTTGCGGAGCTCGGTGAGGCTGGCCAGCAGCGTCACCGCGGGATCGACCTCGTCTTCGGCAGCCGCGATGGGCAGGCCCAGGACGAAGAGCAGGGGAACGAGGAGCAGGGATCGCATGGTCGCCTCCCGGCCGTAACATCGGCCGAGGCGAGTATGGCCGGGGGAGCGGGGAGAGGGAAGCCCCGGGGTGCGCCTGGCCCGGACGATTCACGAGGGAGTGCGTCGAACAGGGAAAGCCGGCAGAGGTCAGGCCGCCACGGGCCAGGGGCAGCGTGGAGACATCGACGCACACTGTCCTGCGCCGTCAGACGCGCCGAGGTCGAGGAGCGACGACGAGCCGATGCCGCTGTGCATCGATGAGGAGGAGAGACAGAGAGATCGGCGATGGCTGGCGGCGCAGGACCGCGCGCCTTCGTGAATCGTTCGGGCTAGCGCCCGGCGTCCGAGGCGGAGCCCGCGGCGGGGAGGCCGTAGTCCTGGGGGCGGCGGTTCGGGTGCGCGACCTCACGGGCGGGCCCGGATGCCGGGCGGACCTGGGTGGAGACGATCGCCGGCCCCTCCTTCCCGGGGCGGGCCGAGGCGACGATCGTGTAGCGGCCGGGGATGGGGGCGACGAAGTTGAGGAAGAGGGTGCCGTCGACCGCCCGGCTCACGACCGGCTTCGGGGCCCAGGACGGGCGGCGCTCCGGGTCGAGGGCCCGGCCGCCCCAGGGATCCTTCACGGCCTTGAAGACCGGAACCAGCGCCGAGCCCCGCTCCGGCTTGACCTGGACCACGACCCAGCCTCCACGCGGCGCCGACAGGTAGATCGGGTGCTCGCCGCAGGCGGTCAGCGTGACGTGGAAGTCCTCCATCTGCGGGAAGGTCAGGCAGTGGTTGAAGCGCCAGTAGACGGGCTGGCAGGGGTTCGGCGGCGTCACGGTGACCTGGTAGGTGCCCGTCCTCAGGAGGATGAGGTCCTCCACGACCATGGTCGCGGCGCCCTTCGCCGTCTGGACGTGGGACGTGAGGAGGATCGGCTTGCCTTCGGGGTCGAGCAGCGTGACGTCGGGAGAGGCCTGGTTCGCCTCGTCCGCCTTCAAGGTGAACGAGAGGAGCGAGGATTCGACCCCCTCGAACGTGAAGGCCTGCGACTTCCGGCCCTGGACCAGGCGGCCGTGCAACCTGTCGCCGGCTCCCACGTCGGTCCCCACGGCCGGGACGCGGCGGGCCTGGCAGGCGACCAGCCCCAGCGACGCGGCCAGCAGGGCGGTCAGGAGCAGGATCGCCCCGGGCTTCGGAATCGCGTTCGACTGACGGCGCATCGGGCCTCCTCCCCCGAGCGTCGCACCACGCCCGCGACCCTCGGGACGGGGCACAGCGGCCCCATCGGTGCGGCCGACGCTCCAGTGGGCTGAAGTGTACCCCCGTGGACCCGGGACACCACATCCCCTTGTGGATAATCGACGATTCAGGCCCAACAGGCGGTGTCAGGAGGCAGGGCGACCCGCCGGCGTTCGCCGCCCTGGCGGCCCGGGTTTGCGGGTCGCAGGCTTCCGCGCGCGTTCACGCCCCGGTACGCTGCCGGTCCACGCAGGGACTCGTCCCCTAGGGAGGGATCCGTCCATTGAAGGTCACGATCGTCGGGACTGGGATTCTCGGGACCTCCCTGGGCGTCCTCCTCCACAAGGCCGGGTACGAGATCATCGCGATCTGCGGCCGCCACATGCGGAACGCCAAGCTGGCCGCGGGCACGATCGGCCAGGGGCGGGTGATCGGCGATCCCGGGCTCGCGGTCATGGGCGCGGACCTCGTGCTCCTCTGCGTGCCGGACCGCGCGATCCCCTCGGTTTCCATCCAGGTGGCGAGCGGGGGGGCGCTGCGGCGCGGCGCGGTCGTCGCGCACTGCGCGGGCGGGCTCCCCGCTCGCGTCCTCGCCGGCGTGTCGGCGGCGGGCGCGTACCGCGGCACCCTCCACCCCCTGCAGTCCTTCGCCGACGTCGACACGGCGCTGAGGATGCTGAGAGACACGTTCTTCTTCCTCGAAGGCGACGCGGAGGCCGTCGAGGTGCTGCGCAGCCTGGTCATCGCGATCGAAGGACGACCCGTGACGCTGGACGGCACGCAGAAGTCCGTCTACCACGCGGGCGCGTGCGCGGCTTCGAACTTCGTCGTCGCCCTCGTCGAGTACGCGAGGAACCTCCTGATCAAGGCGGGCGTGCCCCCGGACGTCGCCCTGCCCGCCCTCCTGCCCCTCATCGAGGGCACGGTCGCCAACCTCAAGGCGGTGGGGCTTCCCGACGCGCTCACCGGCCCCATCGCGCGGGGCGATCTCGGCACCGTCCGCAACCACATCCAGAGCCTCCTGATCCTCCCGGGCAACACCGTGCGCCTCTACCGCGAGCTCGGACGACGGACGGTGCAGGTCGCGGTTCGCAAGGGCTCGCTCAGTCGCGACCGCGCCGACGCCATGCTCGAGGTCCTCGCGGAAGGGGAGTACGGGATGCCCGAGGAAGGACCGCCCGCGGAGGAGCCGCCGGGCGGGAACGGCAAGGGAGGCCTTCCGGAGAGTTTCCAGCGCTGAGAATCCTAGAACTCCGACCTCGTGGGACCCTTCGTGCATCCCGAACAGCAACGCTACTGGATCTCTCTTCTGAACCTCCACCGAACGTGGACCAGCGACGAGTCCGCACTCGGGTTCCTGCCACCACGCTACCGGGACTTCGAGTCCACGAAGGAGTGGCCGCGGCGCAAGGCCCTCACGTTCCTCCTGAACAACCTCGAGCTCATCCGCGCGAGCTACTGGAGACTGGAAGAGGGAGAGCCGATCGACTACGACCTGCTCAACAACGGCCTCGAGGGGTTGAGGCTGAGCCTCCACCCCTGGCGCGGGCTCGCCGACGTGCGAAGCGCCAGCCGCGCGAAGACGGAACTGGGCGGACGCCTGGAGACCCTGCAGGTCACGACGGATCACGCGGGCATGAATCCGGGCACGCGCTACGTCCGGGCGACGATCGAACGCAGCCTCTACTACTTCGCGCAGTACGCTGACGAGCGCCTCTCCGATCCCGCCTATCCCGAAGTCTCGCCGGGGCGCTGGCACGTCGCGGCGCGTGACGACGACAGCGGAGACCTGGTGCTGGTCGAACCGGAAGAGAACGGGGCCGTCTGAACCCGCGCGAGGACACGCCGTGACCGACATGCCGCAGGACGAGTACCGCAGCCCCTTGGCCACCCGCTACGCGGGCGTCGAGATGAGGCGGCTCTTCTCCGAGCGCCACCGCATCCGGACCTGGCGCCGCCTGTGGATCTGGCTCGCGCGCGCGGAGCGCGAGCTCGGGCTCGAGATCGCCCGGGAACAGATCTCCGACATGGAGGACGCCGTCCACCGCATCGACTTCGCGAAGGCCGCCGAGTACGAGGCGCGCTTCCGCCACGACGTGATGGCGCACATCCACGCCTACGGCGACGAGGCGCCGTCGGCGCGCGGCGTGCTGCACCTGGGCGCGACCTCCTGCTACGTGACCGACAACGCCGGCGCCCTCGTGCTGCGAGAAGCTCTCCGACGCATCGCCCTCGGGCTGGCCGACGCCCTGGCTGCGCTGGCCGAGTTCGCCCGGCGCCACGCGAGCGTCCCGTGTCTGGCCTACACGCACTTCCAGCCCGCCCAGCCGACCACCGTCGGGAAGCGCGCGTGCCTCTGGATGCAGGACCTGCTCGACGACCTCCAGGAGATCGAGCGCACGGCCGAACGCGTGCCGTTCCGCGGGGTCAAGGGAACCACGGGGACGCAGGCCTCCTTCCTCGCGCTCTTCGACGGCGACCACGAGAAGGTGCTGGAGCTGGACCGGCTGGTGGCCGTCTCCGCGGGTTTCGACCGGCCGCTGCCGATCTCCGGGCAGACCTATCCGCGGAAGTTCGACTACCAGACGGTCTCCGTGCTGGGGGGACTCGCCATCAGTGCGTCCCGGGTCGCCCGCGACGTGCGGCTCCTGTCCGGGGTCGGCGAGCTCGCGGAGCCGTTCGAGAAGGAGCAGGTCGGCTCGAGCGCGATGGCCTACAAGCGCAACCCGATGCGGTCCGAGCGCATGACCTCGCTCGCACGGCACCTGCTGGCGATGGTGCCCGAGGCGGGGAACATGGCCGCGACCCAGTGGCTGGAACGTTCGCTGGACGACTCCGCGGGCCGGCGCCTGTTCCTCCCCGAGAGCTTCCTCACCGCCGACGCCATCCTGCGGCTCCTCACGAACGTCGCGCGCGGCCTGACCGTGAACGAGGCCGTCGTGTCGGCGCGCCTCGTCCGGGAGCTCCCCTTCATGGCCACCGAGGAGATCCTCATGCGGGCCGTGAAGGCGGGCGGCGACCGCCAGGACCTCCACGAGCGGCTCCGGCGGCACAGCCTGGCCGCCAAGGAGCGCCTCCTGGGCGGCGCGGAGCGAAACGACCTCCTCGAGCGGCTGCGAGCCGACGACGCCTTCGCCGCGGTCAAGGCGGACCTCGACGACCTCCTGCGCCCGGAGCGCTTCGTCGGCCGGGCCCCCGAGCAGGTCGAGGCGTTCACGCGGGAGCACGTCGACCCGGCGCTGGCCCCCTACCGCGAGAAGCTGGGCGCCGGCGTCGAGCTCCGCATCTGACGGGGCGGGCCGTCGCCACGATCATGCACTACGCTGTAGTGCATGGCCAAGACCGACGTCTACAGCTGGCGCCTCTCGCGGGAGTTGAAGCGACTCCTCGCCGAAGCGGCCAGGGACGAACGAGTCAGCCTCGCCGACCTCTTGGAGGGGATCGCAACCGAGTGGCTTCGGATGCACCGCGACGCAGACGAGGAGACCCGTCAGCTCGCTCTCCATGAGGCGGCGGCACCCTGCATCGGCGCGCTCGCCGGCGGCGATCCCGGACGCTCCCGCCGTGTTCGCGAGGCGCTCCGCGAGAAGCTCGCTGCCCGCCGTCGGTCCCGGTCCTCGTGAGGGTGCACGGACTCCTCGATACCGGGGCCGTCCTCGCGCTCCTGGACCGCGACGACGAGTGGCACGACCGGTGTGTGGAGAGCTTCGACACCCTCCGCCTCCCCCTGGCGACCTCGGCGCCGGTCCTCACGGAGCTCTTCCATCTCCTGGCACCCCACGAGACGGCAGCAGCCTGGAAGTTCCTCCGCTCCGGAGCCGTGACGACGCTCTCGATCGGTACCGACGACCTGCACGACATCGAGGCGCTCATGGAGGACTCCCGCGACCGCCCCATGGGCTTCGCCGACGCCTCGCTGGTCCACCTGGCCCGGCGCGAGGGTCTACGG
>JAUXCH010000820.1 GCA_030618975.1 Planctomycetia bacterium | reverse complement strand
GCGGGGCGAGCGGGTCCTTGCGGAGGAGGCCGGACGGCTCCTCGGGGTACCGGACTGGCGGAGGCTCCCGGGCGACGTGCGGGGGGCGTGGCTGCGCTGGGGGCCGCTGGTCGGCGTGCTGCCCGGCGTCGAGCGCTGGCCGCAGGCGGACCGGCGACGTCTGGCCGCCGTCGTGCGCGCCAAGGGCGGCCGCTCGGAGATCGACTACGTCCGGCTCCTCGACGGTCACCTCCGGTTGCGCAAGGCGCTCGGGCGTCTGGCCGGCCTGCGCTGACCCCGGGTCGGCCGGTCAGCGACCGATCGCCCGGTAGAAGCCCACCAGCGCGTCCACCTTCGCGGGTTGCTTCCGAAGCGACCCCCACGCGAACACGAGCACGCCCGTCGCCGGAAGCCGGGTGCCGTGCTCGAGCACCGAGGCGACCTGGGCCACGGGCACCGGCTCGCCCCAGTCCGAGAGCTGCACGATCGGCCAGATGCGGACGCGTTCGCCGTCCTGGCCCTCGACGCCCAGGTACTTGCCGAGCCAGGTCGTCTGCCGGGAGATCCAGGCCGGGTCGGCGGCGTGGCCGAAGCGGGCGTGGTAGGGCATGGGCGAGAAGACGTCGAGGTAGGGCTTCTGCGCGCGGAGGTCGATGGCGAGCTTGCGCTTCAGGGCGCCGCCTCGCTCCTCGTCCGTCCACGGGCAGTGGAAGGTGCCGAGCAGCGCCGTGGGGCGCGTCGCGTCGAGGATCTCGCGGAACTCGCGGACCCAGTCGGTGAAGACGGCGCAGCGCCAGCGGGTCCAGGCTTCGCGCTCCGCGCCGAGGAGGCGCTTCGCCGCCTCCTTCACGGGCGCGCCCTCGAGGTCGAGGCCGGTATCCTCCTGGAACTTCGCGAGACAGCGTTCGCAGAAGCAGGTGTCGGGCAGCGCGGGCTCCTTGCGCTCCCAGCTCGCGTGCGCGTGGTGGTAGTCGAGCCAGACGCCGTCGATCTCGTGTTCGGCGAGCAGCGTGCGGAAGGCGTCCATGCGCCACGTCCGGTAGGCGACGTGCGTGGGGCAGATGCCCTGCCAGTCGTGGGGCGGCGGGCAGACCTCGCCGTCGGGGCCGACGGGGGCGGCAGCGGGGTGCTCCTTCAGGTACTCCTTCCGGTGCAGGGTGTTGAACTCGGCGAAAACCTTCGCGCCCTGCGCCCTGAGCTTGGCGACGCGCTCCTTCGTGATCCCGCGCTCGCCGATCCAGACGGCGTCGACGCCGCTGGTCTCGAGCGTGCGCCCGTCCTCCATGAGCGTGGTCGGCACGCCGCCGTAGATTCCGCGGACGCGCACGTGCGGTCGGCGGGCGGGCTCGTCTTCGGCCAGGGCGAGACCCGCAAGAAGGACGGCGAGGGCGCCGGCCGCGAGAGCAAGGGTGAGTCGCATCCCGTCGTCATACGGCCCCGGCACCCGGAGCGCAAGACAACCGGCCGCCCGGCCCGTGTCAGGCCTCGGTCGTGTTCCCCTGCACCCAATCCGCCAAGGTTCTTTCCTCCAACTCACCCGAGGCCAACTGGAGGATGATCGACGTCGTCTCGACCTCCGTGGCGACGAGACGCAGGCCGTTGAGTCGAAGGAACACGTCGAGTGCGGCCAGTGCGATGCGCTTGTTGCCGTCCACGAAGGGGTGATTGGACGACAGGCCGAAGGCATACGCTGCCGCAAGTTCGTGGAGGCCCGGCGACTCGTAGTGGTACTTCTGCTGGGGGCGAGCCAGGGCCGATTCGAGGCCCCCTTGGTCCCTCAGTCCTTCGGAACCCCCATGCTCCGCCAGCAGCTCCCCGTGCACCGCGAGGACGATCTCGAGCGTGAGCCAGCGCGGGGGGGTCACTTGGAGAGTTCGCGGAAGGCATTGCGGTACTGGCGGCGCGTCTCTTCGAACGCCTTCAGCGCATCCACGAAGGTCTCGTCGTAGGGGGTGAGGCGGAAGCCGTGCGTGTCCTCGGAGAGGACGATCTGGTCCCCCTCCCGGACGTGGAGGCGGGTCAGGGCCTCTTTCGGGAGGGTGACAGCGGCGGAGTTGCCGACGCGGCGGATCTTGAGGACGAACATCGTGACTCCCTGGGTCGGGGACGTTATTACATCAGTATACACGTCCTGCGGCTCGCGGTCTGGGGAGCCTCAGAGCCCCCATCTTCCGGGGATTGCGGGGCTCGCCGCGCGAGCACCCGCGGAGAGGAGGTCGCCGCGGCGCCATCCTGCCGCTGCCCCTCCTTCGCGGGCCCCCCCTCCCGGCCTGTTCTTGGGGTCCGCGACGGGTGCCCGAAACTTGTCGTGCGGGCGGTGTTCGCCCGCCCCGACGGGAGCGAAGGGTTGCGCATCCGCACCTGCTGTCCGGCACACAACTGCGGCGGCCGCTGTCTGCTCGTGGCGACGGTCGAGGACAGACGAATCGTCCGCCTCGAGGCCGACGACCGGAGGGACGACGACCTCGCGATGCCGCGCCTGGTCGCGTGCGCCCGGGGCCGGGCCTACCTCCAGCGGCAGT
>JAUXCH010000291.1 GCA_030618975.1 Planctomycetia bacterium | reverse complement strand
TCGCGCGCGCTGGGCACCGCCCCGTCACCGGCGCTCGTCGAAGCGCTCGACCGTCTGGCCGCCCTCTTCTGACGGATCTTCACCCGGTACACGGATCTTCACCCGGTACAAAGGTCCGGCATTCGGGTTCCCAATCGCGGCTCCGCTCGCCGATGTGCGGGTGCTGAAGTCCACGCAGATCGACGCCACGACCACGTGCACACCCTCCGGCGGCGCGATCACGGCGACCGTGCTTCGCCGCGCTCCGACCGAGGGGGCAAGCACCCCCGGCACTTCGACATGGCCGATGCGCTGGAGTACGCGCTCAGGCTCGACGATCTGGCTGACGGGATCGCGTGCGGCGAGATCTACGAGTTCGACGGCGTGCTCAGGTGATCGGGCGAGCGCGGGTGCTGCTCGATGCGTTCGACGCGGGATCCCCCGAGCGAGCGTGCATCGTGGACGCGTCGTGGCGATCCCTCCCGACACGCCCCGCGTGATCCCCGACGAGGGCGGCGAACCGGCGCTCCTCCTCATTGAGATGGCGCGCCGTGCAGGGGTGGACGCGTGGCGTCCAAGCGGGTGCAGGCGGGTCAGCGAGGTGCGGGGGTAGACTCTGGGGTGTCCGACGCCGCTGGAGTGCGCACTGTGGGCAAGATCGTTCGCTACGAGTTCCTGGGCAGCCGGTGGGTGTTCCTCCTCTACTGCATCACGGTGATCGGGATTCCGTTCGGGATCCTCTACCTGCTGGGCTCGACGGTCGAGGTGCACGAGGACTTGGAGGACCCGACCGAGTTCCTGGAGCACTGGCGCGCCGGGCGCAGGTCGGCCCGGTGACGAGCAGCCCGCCTCAGCACCCCTTCCACTTCCGCTTCCCGTTGCTTTCCGCGACCAGACCGCGGACGTCGTCGACCGTCAGATCGCGCAACCACGCGGGCATCAACCAGACCACGTTGGAATGGAACTTGCCCCGGCGATCGCGCAATCGAAAGGAGATCGTGTGGTCGCGAGGCGCACGGTGGCCGCCGTAGTCGCCGTGGGCACCCCACACCGCATCCAGATCGGGAAACGCATCCGCGACCACGCGGCGCACGTGGGCCATCTCGCTCTTCGTTGCTTTGCGGTTCTTGTTGCCCATGGACGTGGCTCGCAGGATCTTCGCCCCGGATCTTTACCCGGTACAAATGTTCGGCATTCGAGTTCCCAATCCCGGCTCCGCCCGCCGTCCGGGCGACCGTTGCCCGTAGGATGCCACGGCCGTGCGCACGTCGCTCCCCCTCCTCCTGGTCGGCCTGCTCCTCGCCTGGGTCGTGCCTCCTGCCACAGCGGGCGAGGCGCTCCCCCCCGGTCCTCCCTGGAAGACGGACTGGCTCGCCGCGAAGCGGGAGGCGATCACGACCGGCCGCCCGATCTTCGCGTACTTCACGAAGAAGCACTGACCGCACTGCGTCCCCCTCGAGGAGCAGGTGCTGCCTCACGAAAATCTGTCGCCCTGGTACGAGAAGGTGGTCTGGCTCTACGTCTGCCGGACGTGGCGGGGTGACGGGCCGGACCTCGAGGCGGCGAGGATCCACGACCGCTTCGGCGTCACCTCCTGGCCGCACCTCTTCCTGATCCACCCCGAGGACGACCGGCTGCTGCAGCGAGCCGGGCGCTCCACGGACGCCCTGGAGCGGGCGTTCGCGTCGGCTGCCTCGAACGTGCGCCGCCTCCCCGAGGAGGGGGCGCAGTCCGTCCTCGACGGCTTGCAGGGGTCCCGCGCCCGCGTGCTCGCCCTGGAGGCACTCGATCTCCAGGCCGCGACCGACCAGGTGCGCGAGACGCTCGCCTTCCTCGAAGACCCCGACGTCCTCGTGCGGCACCGGGCGCTCCTCGTGTTGACGGGCTTCGAGGTGTCCGAGCTGGCCGACCACGCCGAGTCCCTGCTGCTCGAGGGGAACGACGCCATCCGCTTCGAGTTCCTCGACTGGATCCAGCGGTGCCTCGTTCCGGACCTCACCCCGCTCCTCGCACGCGTGTTCTCCGAGGCGGGAGGCGCCCTCCCCTCGGGCAACCCGAACGTCCTGCGCGGGCGAGCGGCCGCGTGCCTCGAAGCGTGCGGAGACGAACGCGCGATCGACGCGCTGGCCCCGGTCGCAAGGGACGCGAACGCCCTGAACTCGACGACGCGCGCCGTCGTGGACGCCCTGGGCGCCATCGGTGCCCGGGGCGACGAGGCCGTGGAGACACGCGTCGTCGGCGTCCTGCTCGAGGCCTATCCGGCGGAAGCGGAGCGCGCCGCGAACGGGAGTTCCACGGTCCGCGGCCGGTATGCGCTCCGGCTCGTGGAGTCCGTGACGAAGGCGCTGGGACACGTCCTCGGGGTCCGGAACGCGCCCGAGGCCCCCGAGGGGTGGTCCGGGGAGGAGCGGACGGCCTACCTGGCGTCCGTCACCGCGTGGGTACGAGGCGCGACCGACCGGTAGCCCCGCCGACAGGGAGCGTTCGGGGCCTGGCGCGGAGGGTTCAGGCCTGGGAAGCGTTCAGGGCCTGGCGCGGAGCGTTCAGGGACGAACCGGAGCCGTTTCGACCGGAGGAGGCTGAGGCTCCGCCCTCTCCCCCGCCCCTGCCCCCTCGTCCGATCCGCTCGAGAAGACCAGGGCCGCCGCGACGAGGGCGATCGCGGCCAGCCAGGCTGCGATCTCGAGACGCCAGTTTCTCTTCGCTGTGGGCATGGGATCGATCCTGGTTCGAGGGGCGAGACCCGGAGGTCACACCCCTCCAAACGTACGGGAGGACGGACGGTTTGCGCTGTTCTTCCTTTCGGCGACGCAACTCCCGTTCCGTACCGGCACGGCCTACCTGGCCGTCCAGTCCTCGGTGAGGACGACCTTGTCGGGACCGATCCCGGGGAGCCGGATGCGGCACGCGCCGTTGTAGCCGGCTTCCGTCACCCGGTAGACGTTCCAGTTTCCGGCGGCCGTCCGTTGCTCGCGCTCCTGGGCGATCCGGAGCGCCTCGACGAGCGCCACGACGTCGGCGGCCGTCGCCTCCGGGGGAGCGGCAGCGTCGCCGCGCGCCCGGGTGGCCAGCTCGGCCTCCAGGCACATGGCCTTCACGAACGCGGGCAGGTGGCCGCGGAGCAGGCGCTCGTGCGCGAACGCGCGCACCGTGACGGGCTTTCCGTCGACGGCGTAGGCGAACCCCACGGGCGCCGACGGGCCACGCGCGAGCGAGGCAAAGTGGTCCGCCACCTGCTTCTCGACGCCGGCCCGCCTGGCGAGCACCTCGGCACCGACCGCCTCGTTCGCGGCGACGAGCGTCGTGGTGCCTTGGATGTCGTTGCTCTCCAGGGCCTTGCCGACCGCGGCCCAGACCTTGCCCTGGTCCTGCTCGTACTGGCCGCTCGCCCGCACGGACTTGATCGCCATGCCCTGGCCGTGGCTGGTGAATCCGAGACCCGTGGAGCCGTCGCCCTCGCGCACGTGCCAACGGCCCGCCTCCACGCAGAAGGCCTCGACCGGCACGCTGGTCTTCGCGGCGATCACGAAGTCCTGGCCGATCTGGCGGTCCTGTTGTCCCCCCTTCACGATCGTGCCCGCGCACACGAGGATCGGCAGGTCACCCCGGTTCTCGATGACGAGGGTGCCCACGACCGCGCCGCTGCCTTGCAGGACCTGGCCCGCCTGGCGGAGCTGCCCCTGACGCTCGTCGGGCTCGTTCCCGGTGACGATCCCGATCTCCTGCTGGGCGCCGTTCGCGACCTGCTGGGCGGTGTCGTTCGAAGCCCCGCCGCCGACCTCGCGCACGGCCGCGAGACCCTGCCCCTCCGCCTCTTCGAGCGTCAGGAAGTCGCCCACGTCGAGCGGGCGGTCGGTATGGACGGGCCACACGGTGAGGTTGTCGATCGTCAGCGACTCGCCGAGCCAGCGGTGGTCGTCGATCCTCGCACCGGTGGGCACGGATGGAATCTCGCCCGGAGGGCTCTTCTCGCCCCCACAGCCACCCGCAAAGGTCAGGGTGAGCAGCGCGAGCACCGCGAGGATCGGGATCCGTGTTTCCCACATGGCGACGATCTCCTTCCAGCGAGCGGACAGGTTCCACCCTGGATACGGACGACGCAGGGGGCCGGTTGCCCGCAGTCTGCAAAGGTCAGGCAAAATCGCACGGGCGGGTCGCGTGCACGGGACGAACACCCCGCTCGGACCGCGAGGCGGCCCCCGACGAGCGGGGAGACGCGAAGTTGCGTAGGATGTCGGCGACGGTGGAGCGCGGCATGAACGAGGATCGGAAGGTCAAGCGCCCCGAGACGGTCCCCCAGGCGACGCGACCGGCAAGGGGCAGCGCCTGCATGGCGGACGGTTGTGAGTGCCCGGGGTACGAGGACGTCCACGACTCCTCTTCGTACCGGCCGGGGATCTGCGCGCGCTGCGGACACGTCGGAAGCTACCACCTGGTGCCCGAGACCGACGCGTAGCCTCGGGACCGGCGCGCTTCGTCCCGAGCGCCGAGCGCGAGTGCGCATGCGAATGCGAATGCGGATACAGGCGGAGGAAGGGTGAATGCGGGGCCGAAGCCCGGTCGCACGAAAGTCGCGGATTTCGACCTGACCCCGAAGTGCGGTTCAATGGAGGCATGCCGGATCCGGACGCCCTGCCGCTCGAACGCGTGGACGAGCGCGATACCCTCTTCGCCCGGATGGAGCGACGCCCCGGCACCCCGGCGTACGACGACACGTACGCACGGCACCCCGACCTCGAGGCCGTGGACGACCGCCTGCGGGCCATGCCCCCCCTCCTGGATCCCCGCGGGCGGTACTACGACGAGGAGATCGCGCGGGAGACGGCCTCCTACTTCGAGGCGATCGAACGCGGCGAGGGGGAAGAGGGAAGGGAGGACGAAGCGCTCGTCGCGACGTGGGCCCGGCGACTCGCCGGCGCGTCCGACCCGACGGCGACGGTCAAGGCGCTGCTGAGGGACCTCGGCGCGGTAGCCGTGGGGTGCACGGCGCTCGAGGACGCCTTCGTGTACACGCACAAGGGGCGCTTCGACGAGGACTACGGCCGGGCCGTCGAGCTCGACCACCCGCACGCGATCGTCTTCCTCGTCGAGATGGATCACGACCGCATGCAGTGCGCGCCGCGTGCGCCGACGCTGCTCGAATCCGCCCGACAGTACTGGCGCGCTGCGGTCATCGCGCGTACGGCCGCAGCCGCCCTCCGGCTGGCCGGTCACGCCGCGAAGGCGCACTACGACGCCCACTACGACGTCGTCCTGCCCCCCCTCGCCGTGCGCGCGGGCCTCGGGGAGCTGGGACGCAACAACATCCTCGTGGCGGATCGGTACGGCAGCCGCGTGCGCATCGGCGCCGTCACGACGGACCTCGCCGTGACCCACGACCGCCCAGTCTCGCTGGGGGTCGAGGCATTTTGCCACCTCTGCGCGAAGTGCGCGGATCTGTGCCCGTCGCACGCCCTCTCCCGAGGCGACCCGGTGGACGTCCGAGGGGTGAGGAAGTGGCCCACGCACGTGGAGCGTTGTCACGCGTGGTGGCGGCAGGTCGGCACCGACTGCGGGATCTGCATGGCCGCGTGCCCCTTCTCCCACGGATCCGGCGGCATCCACCGCATCGTGCGCACCCTGGTGCGCCACGCGCCGTGGCTCGACCGCATGCTGCTCCTCCTCGACGATCTGTTCTACGGACGCGCGCGCTGGCGCCGATTGGCCGCCGGAAAGGGGGGCTCCGGCTCGGGACGAGCGCCTCCCCCCCTGAGGGGGCTCGGATCCTGGGGTATGCTCCGCCGACACGGCGCAGGATCCCATGACCCAGTCTCTCTACCCGTCGCTGGCCGACGTCCACAGGTTCGACGACCTCGAGGAGCTCCTCGACTTCGTCTGCGAGCGGATCGTTTCGCTCACGACCTGGGAGACGGCGCTGGTCACCTTCTACTTCGGCGACGAGGTCGCCTACGGCGCGGCCGGCTGCCCCCCGAACGTGAAGCAGCGCTTCCGGGAAACGTACGAGCACACGCCCCTCGCGGATCGGATGGCGAAGCGGCGGCAGTTCCTCACGTTCTGCCGCCCGGGCACGAACATCTGCTTCATCCCGGCCGGCCGGGGACCGCAGGCCGCCACGGCCTTCATCCCCAGCGAACGCACACCGGGCGACTGGGAGCCCGCGGACCGCCTCCTCATCCTGATGCGCGATCCCCGGGACGAGATCCTGGGGCTCCTCTCCCTCGACAATCCCCGGACGGGGAACCGGCCCGACGCTGCGGAGTACGCGCAGCTCGAGGAGATCGACGCCTTCGTGAACGTGGTCGGGAAGGTGGCCGAAAACCGCTTCTGGGCCCGCCGACTCCGGCACAGCGAGGAGGTCTACCGCGCGGTGTTCGACGCCGTCACGGACGGTCTGTTCATCAACGATCTCGACGGACGGATCGTGCAGGTGAACCCTGCGGGGTGCCGGATGCACGGCACCGTACGCGACGACCTGGTGGGCGCTCCGTGCCTGGACCTCATCCCACCCGAGCACCAGCGACACTTCCAGCGGCTCCTCGACGAGGTTCCGAAGGGCGGTCACGTGCACGGGGAGGCGACCAGCCTGCGGAGCGACGGTACGACCTTCGACT